>JAPUKZ010000356.1 GCA_027295405.1 Gammaproteobacteria bacterium | reverse complement strand
CGATGACGTCATCGCCCCGAGCGTCAAACTGTGTTGCGAGCTGCAGACCGATGCCGCGGTTGCAGCCTGTGATAAGAATGGTGGCCAATGCTAGCTCCTGTATCGGGTGAGGCAATACAAGCATAATCCCACTCCCTCAGTCCAAACAAGTATGTCCCTCCGCCAGGGTATTGCGAGGGGATCCAATGAAGCCTCTTCGTCGATGCCCAAAATGGCCGGTCGCAGCCGCGAGCTGCCGGAAGGGTGTTAAACTGCTGGGATACGGCCGCTGACCCACGGACATTGCGAATTTATGGGGTTATGGCCGGCGTAGGGGGGGGGTCTATTTGATACGGGCGTGCGACTTTGCTTTGCGTATCAATATTGACTAATCAGTCAAGGAGCGGAACGATTAAGTCCATCCTGCCAACCGGTCTCACCGTTAAAACTGGCGCCGCCGTTTGCCTTGCCGCCAGTTTGATCTTGCTGCTACCATTTCTTTACACAGCAATGTTTGAGACGTACTCGCGCCTATACGTTGATCTACCGCTCCTGGTAATGGTTATCGTTTCCATCCAATACCGGCTGCGCCGCATCGATGACCGTGCCGAAAAGCGCTTCTGGAACCTGTGGTCCCTGGGTTTTATTGCATGGCTCTTGCAAGTGGTTCTGCTTTTGGCAACGCAAAGCGAAAGCATCAGGTCAGTTGGGATTAGTGTCGCAGGCGCTTCAATTTTTTTCCTGTTCTACGTCGCCCTGGCGATGGCGCTTGAGAGGCAACCGCACCTGTCTGGGGGGCATTTTAGTCACCGCTTGCGTCTGATAGATTGGCTAGGTGTCTTCACTTTTTTTCTCGGCGTGTTGATGTATTTCGTCATTATACCGCGCCTGCTCGAGCCCGAAGAGTCCAGCAGTTCGTGGACGATGTTTTACATTATTTTCGACCTTTACCTGGCGATCAGGTTGACCGGATTCATCCGTAACGTCAGCGACCCACGTTGGCGACGCATTTATGCCTGGTTACTGGCAGCAGCTTTACTCTGGCTCTGCTCTGACACCCTCGGGCTGAGTGCTCTTGCCGGAGCCATTGGATCTGATCACCCCTATCTGGCGTTCGACCCGTTCATAATTTCTAGTTACTTCATGGTCCTGATCGCGGCCCGTTCTCGAGAATACTTCCGGGATCCGGCCGATACACTGGCCGACCCGAAACACGATAAGGCACTCCGATCCAGAAGCCAGCTGGGCCCCCTTGTTTTCTACGCAATGATATTTCCGCTATTGCACCTCGGAATGGTGAAATCCGGGCTATTCGAGCCGTCACTGGCAGCAGTTCGCGAATCCGTGGTGCTGGTCTTCCTGGTCCTGTTAAGTATCCTGGCCTATGTTTACCAGCGCACGCTCGAAGCGGATAATCGGCGCCTGGAGTCCGAACGGATTAAAACTACCAATGCGTTGAACCAGCAGCTATTGCGCACGCAAAAGATGGATGCCGTTGGCCAACTCACCGGCGGCATCGCGCACGACTTCAACAATATCCTCGCTATTATCCTGGGCAACCTGGAATTACTGGAGTTGCAGATTAAAGCGGACGACAAGGCCGCTAAGTTCCTCCGCCCAATTCAGAAATCGGCCGAGCGCGCCGCCGAGTTGACACAAAAGCTGCTCATCTTTTCAGGCAATCATCCCGTGACGGTCACCGTCACAGACATCAATAAGGTGGTAGCAGACATGGGAAGTCTGGTTGGCCGCTCGATGACCCCGGAAGTCAAGATAGAGCACAAATTCGCCGCGGATCTCTGGAAAACCGAAGTCAATGCAGGGGACTTTGAGGATGCGCTGGTCAACCTGGTAGTCAACGCCCGTGATGCGATGCCTGGGGGTGGCACGCTCACGCTGGAGACCCACAACCGATTTCTCGATGATGATTACTGCGCACAGAATCCCGGTGTAGAAGTAGGTGAGTATGTCGAATTGGCAGTGAGCGACGCCGGTAAGGGCATTTCGCTGCAGGACCAGCAACACATTTTCGAGCCCTTCTTCACGACCAAGGAAATGGGCACGGGCCTGGGCCTGGCGATGGTGTACGGTTTTGCGAACCGATCAGGGGGACATGTCGATTTTTCTTCGGAGACCGGCATCGGTAGCACATTCCGGATCTACTTGCCGCGGGCAGCTGTACAGGAGCATCCGCAACAAACAATTGACGTGGAGACCGAAGCGCTGCCCCGGGGTAAGCAGACCCTGCTGGTGGTGGACGATGAAAAGGAGTTACGGCAGCTGGCCAGGACACAGCTGGAGAGCCTGGGATACCGGATTCTGGTGGCCGGTGACGGCCATGAGGCATTGGCGGTTCTGGCTGAAGGGCCGCACATCGACCTGCTGATTAGTGACGTGGTTATGCCTGGCGGCATGAATGGTTACGAGTTAGCTGAGCAGGTGACTGCGATTTGTCCCGGGATCAAGGTGCTGATGGTCTCGGGCCACCAACAAGAGATCAGGGACAAGAACGGCCAGAGCCGTTTTACTGCCAAAGTGCTAGCCAAGCCCTATACACTGGCTGAACTGGCAAAGCGCGTGGGTGCACTCATGGACAATGCGTCGCCAGCTTAATAATCACGACTGAGTGGCCACTAATAGACGTCTGTACGGGAGTCGCCAGAGTCTTGCGCAATCGATGGACTGTTACTACCTCTCAAACCGGGATTGCTCTCAGCAACCCGGCTAATCTAATTGAACCCAGCCTGTAAGTTGAACTATGGGCTGGGTTCAAGAACCTCAAATAACGCATTATTTCTCAATAGGTTATTTTAATATATGGCGGAGAGGGTGGGATT
>JAPUKZ010000355.1 GCA_027295405.1 Gammaproteobacteria bacterium | reverse complement strand
TAATTGCTGCCGGCCGCCCAACTTAAACGTCAGCACCCGGCTGCGTTTCGGGCCGGGTGGCGGCTTGACGCCGGAATTGAGACCGAAGGCGCCTCCCCAGCCAGCCAGAATCGTTACATATTGTTCCCCGTTGACGGTGTACGTCGCCGGGGCGGCTATCACACCCGTTTGCGTGGGGAATTCCCACAGTTGCTCCCCGCTGTCGGCAAGGTAGGCGCGGAAGAAGCGGTTGCCACTGCCGTGGAAGACCAGATTGCCCGCCGTGGCCAGCACACCACTGTTCCAGATGGAGGAATAATCCACCCGCCAGGCCTCGGACTGGGTGCGGGGATTCCAAGCCTGCAAATGCCCCGATGCCACCTTCTCTGAAATGAGCTTGAGAAACAATTCGTCCCCGGGCGGTGTTTCCCACTGGACGACGCCGGTTTGTCGCAGCCAGCGTTCATAAGGCAGTTCAGTGCGGTCGATATATTTAAAGCCGGTTTCCATAATGGGGATGTAAACCAGACCTGTGCCCGGGTGGTAGGCCATGGGTTGAAAATTATGGGCGCCACCACTGGCCGGTTTGACCAGGGCGCTGCCGCCGGCGTAGTCCTGACCCGGGTTTTCCACCGGCCGTCCCGTGTCGGGATCATAGTGACTGGCCCAGGTCACCTCGACAAAAGGTTCCGCCGACAAAAACTCGCCAGTCACCCGGTCAATAATCATGAAGAACCCGCTCTTGGGCGCTTGCATTAGCACCCGGCGGATTTCGCCCTGCCATTCGATATCGGCCAGTATCATGTGCTGGGTTGCCGTATAGTCCCAGGTTTCGGCTGGCACCACCTGGTAGTGCCACACGTATTCGCCGGTTTTCGGTCGCAACGCGACGATGGAACTCAGAAACAGGTTGTCACCGCCCCCGGGGCTGCGCAGCCTTCGATTCCAGGGACTGCCGTTGCCGACGCCGAGGTAAAGCAGGTCCAGTTCGGGATCGTAGGCCAGGGAATCCCAGACCGTGCCCCCGCCACCCAATCGCCACCATTCACCGTTCCAGGTGTCGGCGGCCATCGCCAGGGCCTCATTCTCACAACCGTCGGCCGGGTTGGCCGGCACGGTGTAGAAGCGCCAGGCGCGCTCGCCCGTCTCTGCAGCATAGGCGTCGACGTAGCCTCTGACCCCAAATTCCGCACCGCCATTACCGATAATCACCAGTCCCTTCACGATACGGGGCGCGCCAGTGATGCTATAGGCCTGTTCCGGATCCACCGTCATGGTTTCCCAGGCCAGTGTGCCATCGGCCGCATAGAGTGCCACCAGCCTGCCGTCCAGGGTGCCGATATACACCTTATCGCCCCACACAGCCACGCCACGGTTGACGGCATCGCAACACAATTTACGTGCGATATTGCGTGGCACCCGGGGGTCGTATTCCCACAGCAAGGCACCGGTGGCGGCATCCAGTGCGTAGACGATGTTCCAGACACCGGATACGAACATGACGCCATCAACCACAATCGGTGTGGCTTCCAGACCGCGGTTGCTGTTTACATCAAACGACCAGGCCAGTCCCAGTTGCTCGACATTGCCGGAATTAATTAACTGAAGCGGGCTGTAGCGCTGCTCATCGTAGGTGCGACCATGGCTCAGCCAGTTGCCTGGCTCCCCGTCTGCATCCACTATTCGCCGATGGTCAACCCCTGGGGCCGCAACTACCTGCTGGGCTAACACAAACATCAATGCTGTACTGAACAACCTGATGATTGCGCTCATCCTAGTGCTCTCCAAAAAAGCGAATCAGCTCTGCTGCAACACGCTGTGGCTGTTCCGGCAACGTTGCATGGCCAGCATTGGCAATTTCCACATAATCGCTGCGCTCAGGCAGGCGTGCCGCAAGCACGCGGCCGGCCTGCTCCGGCGGTGCGGCGCGATCCTGCAGGGACTGAACAATCATCAGGGGTGCCTGGCCACCATCGGCCCAACCGCTCGCTGTCGCCACGTTTGCCCGGGCCTGCAGCATCCCGGCCAGCGGATACCAGCCGGACAACCAGTAATCGGGCGCTGTGTTGCCATCGGCAAAAAAGGCAAACTGCACGGCGTCTTCGCGTGCCGCAGCGGACCAAAAACTGAACAACACGGTTTGTATTGCCTGGGAAACCGGCGCCGGTGTCGGCGCCTCACCGCCTGCGGACAGTAATACCACAGCGCGAACCCGCTCCCCATGCGCCGTAGCAAATGCCCGCGCTATGCGGTTTCCGAACGCGTGACCAACCAGGAATGCCGGCTCCGTAACGCCTGCGCTAGCCAGTACCGAGCTTACATCCCCGGCAAGGTCATAGTAGCTCACGTCCATGCTGCCCAATGCGCTGCTACCGATCCCGCGCGAATTGATGGCCAGAGTACGATAACCGGCCGTATTCAGATTCGCCGCTAACTCGTTGAAGTCACTGGCGCCACGGGCATAACTGGCCAGCAACACCACGGCGTCACCCTGGCCACTCTCGAAATATTCAATGTCGCCGCCGCTTCCCGCGGCAATTCGCGACGCTCCCAAAGCCGGGCGACCAGGACGATCCTGCAAGGCCAGGCTTGCCACCACGACCGCGATCAGCAAGAGCGCAGCCAATAGCAGCAGAATCTTTTTGATCACGTCGGTAACCTTAGCCTTTTGGAGCCAGTGCTTGCACTGCCGCTTTACGGGTTAAAATACGTGGCAGACTGGCAAGAAACTTGTTGAACCAACCGGATATATGGGTGGGCGCGCCGCGCTTATCCAGCGCCTTCAGCGCCACCTCTACCACTTGTTCCGGGGTCTGGGTAATCCCCTTCGGTGGGCCGCCATCGATACCGGCGCGATCGAAAAAGGCGGTAGCGGTTGGGCCGGGACATACCGACATCACAAATACACCGCGCGCCTTTTGCTCGTACCACAAACCTTCCGTCAGAGAAATCACGTAAGCTTTGCTGGCACCGTAAACTGTCTGAGTCGCGTAGGGGAAAAAACCCATAATGGAGGCCACATTCAGCAAAGCGTCGCCGGCTTTGGCACCTTGCAAAAACGCGTAGGCCAGGGTCGTGAGAGAATCACAATTCAACCTCACCATGGCCAGCTGTTGTTCCAGGGTCAGGTCAGTAAAACCGCCGGAAATACTGATGCCGGCATTGTTGATCAGCAGCTCATACTGGCTGGACCTGATATCATCCGCGACAGCGCCCATACCCGCCTCTGTGGATAAATCCGCCACCATGTAGCGGTGCCCGCCATCGCCCAGCTCTACCAGTAACTGCTGCAACTTTCCCTCGCTGCGCGCCACCAGTGTCACCTGATACCCACGCGCAGCCATGCGCTGGGCGAAAACCCGCCCCATGCCCTCGCTAGCGCCGGTTACCATCGCTTTTTTTAGGTCAGCCATTGCTTTTCTCCCCGGTAGCGAACAATACACGTATGCACAGCATCACCACCACAAAATCAATTATAGTGTGAAACAGCGTAAATGCAGTTGGCTCCAGGGCCACCAGCCGGTAGATCGAACCCAGTCCGCCCAGTAGTGGCAGCACGACCCCCACCCACAGGGCCGCCCGATACCGGGTTAAGAGGCCCAGGCCTACCAACAGGTAAAGCACGCCAAACAGGGCCGGCCCACGGATATCGGGGCCCGTGCCATAGATCAGCAACTGGCTCGGATGCGTAAGACCCGACAGGATCATCAGGCCAGCAGCAATTTTCTGGTGATAGAGTATCTGCATGTCTCCGGTCTAGTCGGCGAACATATTGTGCATAACCATGTGACCTTCACCCAGCGTTTCACCACATTCAAAGGTACGCTCGTAACCGGTCTTGCTGATCTGCCATTCACCATCGACCTTGCGATATTCGTCAGCGTAAATTCCGGCGCCGTACAGTCGGAAGTTGGAGTTAAGATCGATCACCATATCTTGCAAATACCACACACCAGTAGCGGTAGTTTCGCTGGTTATCTCGATTTCCGGGTGATGGCCGTGGTGCATGGATAGAAAATTGGGGCCTGACATGTTCTCTGACATGAAGGCAACTGTGGCTTCGCGGCTGTCAAAAGCGTATTTGCCGCCGCTGTAGCGGGCGACACAGTCCTCGGCGAGGGTGCTGCCGAATAATTCCCAGTCATTGGTGTCCAGAGCGCGAAAATACCTGGCTTTGAGTTGCTTGATTTTCTCTATTTCAAGAAGTTCATTCATGGGTAGCCCCTGCAAGTATTGGTTTACTGGTATGAGTTATTATCTCAGTCTGCTAGGTTACGCATCCGACCTCGTTGTTAACAGGTCCGCAGAGTTCTAATTACGTAACAATTCAGTT
>JAPUKZ010000354.1 GCA_027295405.1 Gammaproteobacteria bacterium | reverse complement strand
CCCGCCGGGCTTCCGATTGTTTTTGAGATACCGTGTAAACCCTCAAAATGTCTCGAGCCAAACTCATCCACATCCGGCATTGGGATGCCGTCTCGGATTCCGTTATTACCCAGCGAGTTGTTCGGATCGATGGTTATGTTAAATAACCCGATATCGGTAGTACCAACCGCCAGGTCACCCACAGGAGAACTCTCGAAATCCTCAGTCTGCACCGAGGCGCTTCCCAGCGCCGCGAGCCAGTCGGCCTGGTTTTTGTACACCACTGGCGTTGCCCCAGCAGTTCCCGCCCAGCTGGTGAATAACAACACCGCCAAGAAACTAGTGATTCTATTGTGCATGGTGGTCCTAGTTCTGTGTGCTTGGTCTATACGCAGAAGTATGCAAAAATTGTGCCAGTCTCCGTAAAATGCAGCCTCCAGCGAGGTCTCCCCGGCCTTCTTGCGGAAACTGTAAAATTTCCTGACAGAAGTCATTCATTTCCCGTAAAGCAGAGCCCCACAGCAATAGCCAGCTTCGCGTCATTCAGCGTTCAGCTCAACCGCTGTTCCCGCAACGCCTTGCGTCGCACCTTGCCCGCATCATCCCGCAGCGGTTCATTCACAAATTCCATGCTGCGCGGAATCTTGTAGCGCACCAGACGCTCGGCCAGGTGGCTGAGGATGTCATCCTCAGTGGCGGGTTCGCCGGCCATGTCGATTATCGCGTGCACGGCATTGCCGAGATCCTCGTGGGGTAAACCAATCACCGCACAGGAGCGCACGCCGGGGAAGGCTTCAATGGCGCCCTCCACTTCCGCCGGGAAGATATTGGCGCCGCCACAGATAATCATATCGGTCTGGCGGTCGGTGAGATACAGAAACCCTTCCTCGTCCAAGTAACCCATGTCACCGAGACTTTCCCAACCTTCGGCATCAGCCTTGGCCTCGGCACCCACATAGTGATAGGTGGTACCCGCCCCGGATTCCGGGAGGATGTAAATTTCTCCAATTTCTCCCGGCGGCAGGCTCGCCCCGTTTTCAGCCACGATTTTCATCTGTGCACCCATTACCGGCCTACCGACGGAACCGCGATGTTGTAGCCAGTCCTCTCCGCCGATGATGGTAAAGCCCTGGGCTTCGGTGCCACCGTACAACTCGACGATGCGCTCGGCGCCCAGCCACTCGATCCAGGCTTCTTTCAGCCATTGGGATATAGGCGCCGCGAGGTGGAATACCATACGCAGGTGGGATAGATCCGCCGCCGCTTTGACCTCCTCCGGCAACAGCCAGATGCGCTGCATCATGGTCGGCACCATATACACCAGATCGATACAGTACTCGTCCAACAGGTGCATGGTTTCGGCGGCATCGAAGCGTTCGGTGAACACCACATGGTTGCCCACACCCAGCCCCGCCCACAACATCAGGAAGGGTCCGTTGTGGTATAACGGGCCGGGCACCAGCACGGATTTTTCCCGCTCGATTACCAGGTAGGATTGCAGCGGGTCGATGGCGGCGGGCTGCCGGGCGACTATCAATTTGGGCCTGCCGGTGCTGCCGCCGGAGGTCATCGCTTTCATATAGCGGGAAGTACGCTCCGGCAACGCGGTGTCCACCAATTCCGGCGAGGGCTGATAGCCGGCTGGAATCGCCTGGAAATCAGCGTCCTGCGAAGTGACGCCCGACGCAACGTCGCCCGTACCATCCACACCCACCACCAGTGAGGACTTCGCTATCGCGATAATGGCATCCCGCTCCATGACCGGCAAACGGCTGGATACCGGCTGCGGGGTGGCGCCCAGCTTCCACACCGCGTAGGTGGCTGCAACGAACTCGATACTGTTGGGCAAGGCGATGGTGACATTGTCACCCTCTTTCACCCCCAACTCGGCGTAGGCCCGGGCGAGACGGTTTGTACTGGCTTCCAGCTCCGCCCAGGTGGCGCTGTGCTCGCCGCAGCTTACTGCCGGCGCATCGGGTTTTCTCTCTGCCCAGAAGGCCAGAATTCGGGAGAACGACGTATCTGCCATATCAGCTGCTCAAGCTCCACTTACTGCCGGCTCAGGGAATTTTCGTCGGTGTGCTGGTAAGCGTGCTTACCGTAAATCTCCAGCACCGTGGTCTGGCTGTAGCGCAGGCTGTCACCGGCTACGCTCATGCGGTGCTTGTAACCAGTGGTGCTGGCTTTTGACTGCAGGAAAGGAGCCTGGGCAATGGTCCAGTCTGAATCCCCGGCGCTGGCGGCCACTTCCAGCACTCTCTCATCGCCGTCCCGGCTGGCGCTGCCACCGGCCAACAGGGTCACCGCTCTGGGAATAGTCAGGGTCTGGACAACCGTATCCGTGGCCGGGTCCCACAACCAATACCCGATCTGATCATGGAACACCTTGTCATTGGACTTGCGACTGACCACCTGGTGGTATCGCACCACCGACAGGGTTTGCTCTTCCGCATTGGTCACGTCGCCAGCGGCTTCGAAGGTAATGGTCTCGTAATAGGGGTTGTGCTCATCAGCGTCGGGTTCGGGGGCCACATCCATACCGGAATCCCCCTTCCAGATGCCAACCAGGCAGGCCAAGGGACCGTAATCAATACCCTCGATCGTCGTCTCACTCATCAATGCACTCCGATGCTTAATGGTCGAAGACGGAAGAGTAAGGCTTACCCGGGTGTGCCGCAATGCCCCTGGTGGTTGGTTCAAATTATCAGTACGTCACCCAAATCTTCTGGTTTGCCACTTGACCCCACAGTATAAGTGGTTAATATGCGCACTCCAAATTAAATACTTTGATTAGGAGTATATAAATGAAACCCATCCAAGATCGCAAATTCGCACGTCGCCTGTTACCGCTGATGGTAGTTGCCCTGTCCCAGGGAATGGTCAAAGCCAATGCCCAGATCGAAGAGGTAGTGGTTACCGCGCAGAAAAAAGCCGAATCCCTGCAGGATGCACCGCTGGCAGTGACAGCATTCACCGCGGACATGTTGGAGGATATCGGTGCCTACGACGCCACCGACGTCGCGGAATACACCCCCAACGTCAGCATCGTTCCCATCATGGGCAGCAGCGTTAATATCCGCATGGAAATCCGCGGCATGTCCACCGCGGAGCCCTCCCTCACCGTTGATCCCAAGGTCGGTATTTACCTGGATGGCGCCTATATAGCGCGCAATTCCGGTGCCGTTTTTGACATCGTTGACCTGGAGCGGGTGGAAGTCCTGCGCGGTCCCCAGGGTACCCTGTGGGGTAAGAACACCACCGGCGGCGCGCTCAACCTGATCACCCGCCGTCCCGACGGCGAATTCGGCTTCAAGCAACAACTGTCCACAGGCAACGACGGCTACATCCGCTCCGTATCCACGATGGATTCGCCGATGCTGGGCACGGTGGCCGGCAAGTTCACCTATATGCACAAGCAATACGACGGCTGGGCCACCAACCACGGCGAGGGTGAAAGCAATCTGGCCTCGGAAGAAGTGGATGCGTTCCGCATCGCCCTGGCCTGGGACATATCTGAGAACCTGCTGCTTGATTACTCCTACGACAACACCCGGAGCGACTCAGTGCCGCCGCCCTTGCAGATTACTGCAGTCAGCGCAGGCGGTACCAGCGATGCCATCCTCGGCACTTACGATATCAGCCAGGCGCAGTTCTACCCCTACAACGCACTACAGGAGCTGGCGCCGCAGGTCGAAAAACACGATCGGATCGAAGACTTCACACTCGACAACGTGGGCCAGGAAGAAGTGGAAATCGAAGGCCACAACGTGACGCTGACCTGGGATTTTGCTGGCATCACCTTCAAGTCCATCTCCTCCTACCGGAAGTATGATTCCGACTTTCCGCGGAACGATCTGGACGGCGGCACCTGGGGACTGATGGAAGATGGCGTATTTACCGCCCTGCCGATTTTCCACGCCTCCAGCGTCAAGGAACAGGACCAGTTCCAACAGGAACTGCAGGCGCTTGGAACCGCTTTTGATGGCGCCCTGGACTATGTTATTGGCCTGTACTACTTCGAGGAAGAGGGCGAAGAAGTCAATCCGTGGAACGCAACTGTCTACCAGAGCACCCAACCGGTCTTGCTGCGTGGCATACCGCTGGGTAGCTATTATGGTATCGACAACAAGTCGCGCGCGGTGTTCGGTCAATTCACCTACCGCCCCAGCGATGACTACTACCTGACCCTGGGCCTGCGTTATACGGAAGATGAAAAAGGTCTGAAGCTGTTGGCGGAAGACCCGCGCCTGACTGAAGGCCGCGAGTTTGACGAGGACTGGAGCAAGTTTACCCCGGCCTTCACCGCCGGCTACCAGCCCAGCGATGATTTGAATGTGTACTTCAAATACGCCGAGGGCTTCAACGCCGGTATTTACGGTATTCCCACAGACCCCAACGCTGAGGTGATAGAACCGGCTGACGAAGAAGAACTCACCGCCTACGAGATCGGCCTGAAATCCATGTGGCTGGACAACACCCTGCGCCTGAACGTCGCGGCGTTTTTCAACGATGCGGACAACCTGCAAATTACCGCCTTCGTAGAGGGTAACCGTACCGTCATAAACTCCGGCAGCGCCGAGATTTACGGAGTGGAGGTTGAAACCACCTGGATGCCCAACGCAAATTGGGCAGTTGATGCCAACTATGGCTACCGCGAGACTGATCGCGACACCATCGAGGACGTAGCCGATGCGGATGGTAAGCACAGCGGTCGCCTGGGTATCGCTTACTACCGGCCAATGGGTGACTGGGGCTTGCTGAATGCACGTCTCGACGCCAGCTACAAGGACGAGATCAACTACTCCACCAACGGCAGCGCCGATGTCAAAGATCGCTGGTTGCTGGGCGCCCGTTTGGGTCTCTCGGAAGTCAGTGTTGGCGGTGGCAATCTGCGCGCAGCACTCTGGGGCAAGAACCTGACCGATGAGGAATACGGCGTGCACGGCCAGGACCTGGGACTGGAAGGCGGTTACGGGATTTCAGGCGTGGTATTCGGCCAGCCCCGATCCTACGGCATAGACCTGATCTGGGAATACTAGAAACCTCCTGGTTCGTGATCAAGGGTGCTACGGCGCCCTTTTTTTGGAAAACCGGGTTTCGGTTCCAGCCCTTGGTCATGCTGAATGCCAGGGCGGCCACGCGATCGTGAGTGCCATGCAGGTCATCGTGCTGGGTCAGGAAGTGATCCGTGCATACCAGCTGGCGTAGCTATCTGCCCTGCGAATATCGTCTTGCCCGGTCAGGGTACGTATGAATGAAAGTGTGCTGTCCCGGTTCATGAACTCCTGCATCTGATGCATGGGGTGGCCCGGTTGTTCGCCCAGCTCCAGGGTCTGGAACTCCTCCAGTGAACTTGCGTAGTTCTCCTCCCCCTCGTCGTAGGTGAGGCACCAGGTTTTATTGTTCAGCAACAGCTGGTATAAGTAGTCGGCAGTCTCCGCTGAGAAAAAATCCGGGACCTGCAGCCGCCGCTTCAGCCGAAAGGCCTCGCTGAGAGCGCCCATATCAAGAGCTTGATTGATAGATTTTTTCACTAGCGTTAATTCTTCCATGTAAACAGGGGACGTAGCACGTTTTATTTCGTTAATCGGCAAACAGGCAACTCCAGCATGACTCAACTTGGAAAGACACTCGGGTTAAGCGCCCTGCTCGCCAGTCTGGCCCTGGCTACTCCGGTGTTCGCAGAGTCTCCGAGTACCACCCGCACACTGGACGAGTGGTTGCTGTTCTATCCCGCGCCCTACCCGGCGGGGACCTGGGACCCACCGGGGCTGGGCCAGGAAGATATCTGGTTTCAGGCGGACGACGGCACCCGCTTGCACGGCTGGCTGTTTGCCAGCGAAAAACCACGTGCCACTGTGCTCTATCTGCACGGTAACGCCGGCAACCTGAGCCATCGCGCGCACCTACTGGCGCGACTACGGGACCAGCTCAATATCAGCATCTTCATTCCCGATTATCGCGGCTATGGCCGCAGCATGGGCACGCCCACGGTCAGCGGTGCACTCAGCGATGCCCGGGCGGCGCGACGGGTTCTGGCACAAAAACAGGGCGTGAAGGAGGCCGAGGTGGTACTGATGGGCCGCTCCCTGGGCGGCGCCATCGCCGTGCAACTGGCTGCAGAGCTCAATCCTCCGGGCCTGGTTCTGGAGAGCACCTTCAGTTCCCTGCGCGCGGTGGCAGCGGAGCACTACGCATTCCTGTCCTGGGTGGTAGCGGAGGAAAAACTGAATTCGGAAGCTGCGATAGCGCGTTACCATGGCCCGCTACTGCAGAGCCACGGTAACGCAGATCGCATCATTCCTCTACCTCTGGGCGAGGCCTTGTTTGCAGCAGCATCAGAACCGAAACAATTCGTGCTCATACCCGGCGGCGACCACAACACCCCACAGCCGACCCATTACTACCAATTATTGGACAAGTTTCTGCCGCAGAAACAATAGGGGACGTA
>JAPUKZ010000353.1 GCA_027295405.1 Gammaproteobacteria bacterium | reverse complement strand
GGAAAAGTACTGGCTGGTGCCGTCGCTGTTCTGGCTGGACAGTTCCGATGTGGCTATTCGCTGGGTGTGCGGGGCAGGGTGTTTGTTGTCAGTGCTGCTGCTGGTGAATCGCTTCCCACGGCTGTGCCTGGCCGGGACCTATGTTCTTTATCTGTCCCTTTATAGCGCGGGGCAGGTTTTCATGACCTTCCAGTGGGATATTCTGCTGCTGGAATGTGGGTTTCTGGCGATTTTTCTGCCCAGCAGTCCGGCACTCTTTACCTGGTTGTACCGCTGGTTATTGTTCCGCTTCATCCTGCAATCAGGCGTGGCGAAACTGCTGAGCGGCGACGAGCACTGGCGCGGGCTGACAGCGCTTGAGTACCACTTTGAAACCCAGCCCCTGCCCACCATCCTGGCCTGGTACGCTGACAAGTTACCGGAACTGGTTTTGCAGGCCGGGGTGGTGTGCACTTTTGTGGTTGAGCTGCTGGTGCCCTTTTTGATCCTGATGCCCCGGCGGCCGCGCCTGCTGGCCGCATTGCTTATCTCTGCCTTCCAGTTGTTGATCATCCTCACCGGGAGTTACAACTACTTTAACTTTCTTACCGTTTGCCTGTGCCTGTTGTTGCTGGACGATCAACTGCTGAAGGACCTGTATCCGACAGCGCTGGTTGGGCGACTGCAGCAACAGACACTTCGCCCCCGCGCAATGGCGGCTGTTCCCGTCGCCGTTGCGGCTGTTTACCTGGTGCTGAGTTCGATCCTGCTCAGCGCCAGTATCAGCCGTTCCAGCTTGTCGGAGAGCAGCCGTCAGCTGGTGAGTTGGAGTGTGCCCTTTCACCTGGCCAACAACTACGGTCTGTTCGCGGTGATGACGACCCAGCGACCGGAAATCGTTTTCGAAGGTTCGCGTGACGGCCGCGTCTGGCAGGCCTACGAATTGCCCTACAAGCCCGGCCCAACGGGGCGGGCCCCGGTGTGGGCAACGCCACACCAACCGCGGCTGGACTGGCAACTGTGGTTTGCCGCCCTGGCACCGGCGCAGCGAAACCCCTGGTTGCGCGGCCTGGAGCTGGCCCTGCTCACCGGATCCGAGCCGGTGCTGAATCTGTTTAGCCACAACCCCTTTCCCGATGAGCCACCGAGCTATATCCGGGCCTCCCTCTATCAGTATCACTTTTCCGACTGGGAAACCCGACAGCGCACCGGTCAGTGGTGGACGCGCGAGCACGCGGGGGTGTTTATGCAGGCTGCCGGGTTGGTGCCGGCGTCGTCTTTTATGGAATTTGAGGAGGTAGAGTAGGGCTGCGCTGCCCCTGACCCTGCCAGACTGCTTGCAAGAGTGTCCCTTGCTGTGGGTGCGCTCGCCAGGGGTTCCCGACCCACCGGTGCGCCGTTGCTGTTCAGGGTGCCGACACTGAGCCCTACGTTTCTGGCCCGGGGTCGGTCCCCAACGTTCGCGGTGGAGACAGAAATCGCGACCAGGAAGAGCAGGGCGACTCTCACAGTACTGACTGCGACCAGGTCGTACGATTATTCCTCGCCTATTTCGGGACTGAAATCTCCATGCGCGGCAATTCGTCGGGCATTCCGCCCAGCGCTACCGCACAGCGAGAGAAGCCGTTGAAATAGGCCACAACCAGTGACAGGTGCAGCAACTCATGTTCGGTGAACTCGGCTTGCAGCTGCTGCATCAGGTCGTCGTCCGGAACCGAGGGTTGGTGCAGGTATTGGTCGGTAAACGCCAGGATCAGCTTCTCGCGCGGCGTCAGAGAGCTGGAGAGGAATTCGTCGTTGATCATTTGTACCTTGTCTTCACTCAGGCCCGCCTCGATAGCGATATCGTAACGTACCGCTTTGCAGAACACGCAGCCCACATGCCGGGCGTTGCGCAAACGCGCGAGTTCAATCTCCGCTGCGGTGAGTGGCCCGGCTTCCCAGATGGCGGTATTGAGCGGCAGGTAGTGCTGCAGTGTTTCCGGTACCAGTCCCAGCGCTGAATCGCGAATCGGGTTGCCGGTGTCTGAGTCGGGTGCTTGTACCCGTGCTTTAGTAGCCATGACTACCCCTCCCCTTCCGGTGCGGACAGACCCCACAACAGGCCCAGCCGGATCATGCCGTCGAATACGCCCAGTGCCTGGATCAGGGCGACCAGCCCCACCTCGCCAAAGTGCGCCTTGACTGCGTCGGCCTGTTCATCGGTGATGGCCTGGGCATCCATGGCGTGCACTTCTGTCAGGGCCAGGCAGGCGCGTTCGGCGTCGGTAAACGCTGCGTGTTTGCTCCACTGCCGCAGGTTGGCCTTTTTCTCGGGATCCAGCGGATATTGTTCCAGCTCCCAGTCAGTGTGACTGTTGTGCAGCTGCGCAAGGCGCAAGCGACAGAGCTCCAGAATGCCGGCGGGTATGTGCGGTAGCTCCCAGAAGCTCTGGTAGAGCTGTGCGAAATGATCGCCGATGCCGGGTAGTGAGCGCATGATGGTTTCGCGGTCATTGCCAGCTGTGATCCAGGCCATGGGATTTCCTCCTTCGGGTTCCTGAGAACCTTTTAACTACCAGATATTTCGGGGACCTTAGCTGTCAGGATGCGTCCAGTGGTACGTTGTGATATTCCAGTGCAGAGGGTGTGGGCTTGGCCATGTCAATTACCTGATGCTGAAAGCGAACTGTTGAAAGTATAGGACCCCGATAGTGGCCCTGCTAGTTGTGGCCCGTGATGGGGATCGCCTTGTAGAAGAAATTACCGGATGGTACTGCCTCAGGGGGGCAAACGACAGGATCGAGGGTAACTCTCAGCCACTGCAAAGCCCTCGAGATCGCGATTGCCCCCGGCGCGTGTCTCTATTACCTGCCAGCCGGGGCCGATGTAGCCAGGGAGTTCCTTCACCGTGGATGCTGACAACCACGGCTCTCCGAACAGTTGCAGCGCGGCGCGTGCGAATCCGTGTTGACTCAGACCGGTAAGATGCGAAAACGCGAAGCGGCTGTCCAGGGCCGTACAAGCCGCCGCTTCCTGAAACAGTGAGTGCACCGATTCCGGCGCCAGATAGTACAAGAGCCCCTCGGCCACTATCCCCGAGCGCCGCTCGGGATTCCAAACCGCGCAGTCGGCCAATGCCTGCGACAGCGGTTGTGCGCCAAGATCAGCAGCGATGAGGGTCATGTTCCCGGGTTGTCCCACTTGCGCCACAGCCCGCGCTTTGACCGCGCCGGTTGCGGGATGGTCAACTTCCACAAACTGGACCCCGGGGTAGAGTGGGGCGAGCCGCAGGCACAGCGTGTCAAAGCCGGCACCGACGACCAAAACTTGCGTCGCACCTGCGGCAATGGCCGCAAGTACCTGTTCGTTCATGAAGATCTTGCGCTCCCCCAGTCCCTCAAATGTCCCGGGCTGGAAACTTTCGCCGAGATCGCTGAGGCGAACAGCCCAGGCTCGTTTTGACGCACGCATCAACCTGGATGTGTACGGGTAAATCCCGGCGGCGAGAATCAGCTGCTCGCTGAGTTCTGCCAGGCCCTCCGGCAGGCGGTTTCGCCAGCCCGGTTTCTGGTTCAAGGTAATCATGGTGGTGGCAACCTTGAGCGCGGTCTGGCTGACCTGTCCGTATTCCATAAGGGCGCCGGTCTCTATAGACCGCAGTTATTACAGCGCGGGGAGGGACTGACCAGGGCGGGGGATGGAGAAATACTCATCGTACCGCTCCTCCCGGGAGTTCTCTTCGCAGTGAGGGTAGCCCTCCCCAGGATAAATTTCAATTCTGCGTCTATGCTTGGTAAATACACGTCATACTGGTGGCCGCATCGTGGAACCCGTCGTCGATCTTTTCTGGTCTTTCCGTAGCCCTTACTCGTATCTGGCCACACCGGAGGCCCGCGATTTGCCGGAGCACTACCCGGTAGAGCTGCGCTTTCGCCCGGTGTTGCCACTGGCGGTGCGCGACCCGGATTTTTTCAGCCCGGACAACCTTAAGCGCGCCAGGTACATTCTGATCGATTGGGTACGCCGGGCACAGGAGTTGGGACTGGCGGCGAAGTGGCCCTCGCCTGATCCCATTGTGCAGGACATGAAGTCCTATACCATTGCTGAGGAACAGCCCTATATCTATCGCCTGACCTACCTGGGTATTGAGGCCCAGTTGCGCGGGCGGGGTGTCCAGTTTGCCTATGAGGTGTCACACCTGCTGTTCGGCGGGACTGAAAATTGGCATGAGGCTGAGCATTTGGCCAAAGCCGCGGCGCGGGCGGGTCTGGACCTGGCCGAGATGGACGCGGCCATTGCCGAGCCGGGGACCCACCCGCAGATTCTGGAACAAAACCACAACGACCTGCAGCAGTCCGGCCATTGGGGCGTGCCGACATTTGTTTTTGACGGCGAACCCTTCTTCGGGCAGGACCGCATTTGCACATTGCGTTGGCGCCTGGCGCAGCATTTCCCTGCCGGTGGCTGATCAGGGTGTCCTGTCGTCAGTGACGGCGCGCAGGGAACGGGTGGTGCGTTTTTCCCAGTCAAACAGGGGTAGATTGCTGAACGCGGCCTGGATCGCCTCGTTCCAGGCGCGCCTGATCTCCAGCAGGTACGGGTCTTCTTCTCCCAATTTGACGTGGTGATTCGCGTTGAAGCTATCCGCTTCATACACCAGCACTTCCACGGGTGCGCCCACAGTGGCGTTCGCCTTGATGGTGGAATCCATGGAGACCAGCGCGCAGCGGGCCGCATCTTCCAGACCGGTGGCCGGACTCAGAATCCGATCGAGTATGGGCTTGCCGTATTTGCTCTCGCCAATCTGCAAATAGGGCGTCTCCTCAGAAGCAGAGATAAAATTACCTGCCTTATAAATTCTGTAAATCGCTGGGTCAGAACCTCTGATCTGACCGCCGACAATGAACGAGGCGGAGGTATCCACATCGGCGTCTCCGGTGGTTGTGTTGGCATGCTCCTGTTGTTCTCGACTGACTCGCGCCACGTACCTGGCCACATCATTCATTTTCTCGCAGTTGGCGAGGGATTCACCTTCTGACAGCTCCAGGTCCGCATCGATCTGGCTATTGATCGCCTGGGTGGTGGCAAGATTGCCGGCACTTAACAGGACTACCAGGCAGTCGGGGCCGAGGTCGTAGATGTGCATCTTGCTGTAGGAGGAGAGGATGTCCGGACCCGCGTTGGTACGGGAATCAGAGCAAAAAATCAGTCCATCGTTGGTGGAAACGGCCACACAATACGTCATTTTCAGAGGTGTCCCGGGTTTTCCGGCCTCATCCCAGTGTCGACCGGATTTCCAAATAGCCAATAAAATCAATTACTTGTGTAGCCGCAATCGAAAACAAGCCCGATACTGCTGCGGCGCATCCAAGTGTTGGGGAAAATAACAGGTTTTTGCCGAGGAAGGAATTGCCACGGCAGTGCGATTTTCAACCCACGATGCAACGAAAGCGTTGAGTAGACCCATGGAAGCCGCATGCGATACTCTGCGTGCCATGTCTACTGCAAAACAGATCTCCCTCAAAACCACTGAATGGATTCTGTAATGCGTGTCAGTGTCTCCTGCGACCTTGAAATGCATCTCGAAGTGGCAACACCACTCATTCTGATGCTGCGCCCGCGCAGCGGTGCCCTGCAATGGATTTCAAAAGAAACCTATACCTTTTCCCATCCGGTGACGGTGGTTGAGTACGCAGATATTTTTGGAAACCTGTGTCAGCGAATTGTTGCGCCCGCGGTAGAATTTGAAATCCATACCTCGGCTGAGGTTGATACAGCGGACCGGATGGATGTGTTGCCGGGTGCTCCATTCGTCGCTGTGCAGGATCTGCCCCTCGACGTTCTCAGCTATCTCGTGCCGACCCGTTATTGTGAATCTGACAGACTGGGTGATGTAGCGAGAGACCTGGTCGATAACACCCTCATGGGTTACAACCAGGTGCGGGAAATTACGCAGTGGATTCGAAGCCATGTTCTCTATCTGCCCGGCACCAGCGACATTCTGCTCACGGCGGATGAAGTCAGGCAACAGGGTCACGGTGTTTGTCGCGACCTGGCGCATCTTGGTATTGCCCTGTGTCGTAGTATCAGTATTCCGGCGCGCATGGTAGTGGGTTATCTGGTTGGACTGGAACCCATGGACCTGCATGCCTGGTTTGAAGCCTATGTCGGGGATCGTTGGTATACCTTTGATCCCACACAGCAGGACTTGAACAGCCCAAGAGTATCCATTGCCTACGGCAGGGATGCCGCCGATGTCTCCATTTTTCACCAATTCGGCCCCCTGCCCAAAACCAGCGCTGTGCAGGTGAAGGCGGATATAGTTAGCGACAGCTCTACACTTTGAGTAGCGCTGTAGCGGGTATGTATCGTTCGCTATTTTTTGATTTAAGTGGCGTCCTTTATGACGGAGAGAAAGCCGTTGCCGGGGCGATTGACGCAATCGCGAGGGCACAGGCCAGCGGATTGGAACCGCGCTTTCCAGTTGTGCCAGAGTGGGGCCGTGCTGGTCGGCATCGGCTAGAACCGCTATTTCAAACAGGGGGATGCGCTGGTTCTGGATGCGGGACCCTTTATCAAAGCGATAGAATATGCCGCCGGCACGGAGGCCACTATCGTGGGTAAACCGGCTCCGACGTTTTTCAGTCAGGCTGTCGCGAACGCCGGGGTCCGCCCGGAAGAGGTAATAATGATCGGTGACGATGTGTATGGCGACGTTGAGGGAGCCATCAAGGCCGGCCTTCATGCCTGTCTGGTCAGGACGGGTAAATACCAGACCGGTGATGAAAACCGTGTAGCGGGGGAGTTTGCCTGTGTGGAGTCTGTCGTTGAGGCGGTAGAGCTGGTATTGGCAGGGAGCTCTGCAGATGAATAAGTAACGTTCCCTGTAAGCGTTTGCTACTTTTATAGGTACTGACAAGCTATTTCACTTGTCATTGATCCGCCTCAGGCGGTACTGCTGTGGGTGATGCCAGCCTGTTTTGACGTAGTAGTGAATTGTTGGGCATAGTGTCACTCGCCTTACAGGAGAAAGCACCATGGAAACACGTGTCATCGTTGCCGATAACGCCCGCGCACGTATCTTTGCTTCACATTCCGTCATCAACCGCCTGCAGGAAACGGAGGGTTTCGTACACCCTGAGGCCCATCTCTCGAATCGGGATCTGGTCGGCGATTCCTCCGGTAAGTCCGTGGACCAGCGCGGATCGCTCGATCCCGCCACTTCGGCCAAGGAGCAGGAGGCCCAGAATTTCGCCAAAATGCTGGCCAGGCATCTCAGGGACATGCATAACCAGCAGCATTTCGAGCAGTTGATTTTGATTGCCCCACCCAGGTTCCTGGGAATGTTGCGCAAGGAACTACCCAAACCACTGGCGCAACTGGTGACACGCGCCATCGACAAGGATCTCACCACCGCCAGTACCGGTGAGATTATCGACTACATCAAGTCATAGGATCTTCGGGGGCGCCTGTGGGAATGGTGAGCCGGGTTGAGGCGGTGGTACACTTGCAGGCAGCGGCGATGCAAGTACTGCCCCTGCGTGACCACAAAAAAAACACTAATCAAGGAGTGGGTATGAACTGGTATATCAAGGTACTCAAGGACTACGCAGTATTCAGTGGCCGGGCTCAGCGCGCCGAGTACTGGATGTTCTTGTTGTTCAATTCCATCATCGGGCTGGTACTGGGCTTCATAGAAGGCGTCATTGCCGGTACCGGCATCATCAGCGGTTTATACGCGCTGGCGATTCTAATTCCCAGCCTGGCGGTGTTAGTCCGCAGACTGCACGATACCGGCCGCAGCGGATGGTGGTTTCTGATCGTCTTCCTGCCGATTATCGGCTACATCGTACTACTGGTATTCCTGGTGTTGGACAGCCAGCCGGAAGAAAACCGGTACGGTCCCAATCCCAGGGGCTGACAGGGAGAGCTGGCCCTTGCAGGTGCCTACCTGGGCGACCGTCATCGGCGCCCTCTGCATCCTGTTCGGCCTTGTCAACCTGGCAGATGGAGTGGAAGTGATCTCCGCACCCTCTGCACAATCCCAGTACAATCAGGCGGTCAGCCATATCCGCCAGGGTAGATTGCCGAATGGCGAGCCCCTGTGGGACACCCAATTTGAGCTGGAGTGGGACGGGGAAGGAGAACCTCCGGATATTGAGGAAGTGCTGGAGCAACTGCGCGAAGACATGGGAGAGCCACCCTGGGAGGTCGAAGTTAACGGTAAAACTGTGCTGCTGCACCCAGACAAGGCCCTGGATTTTCTTGAGTCGCAATTACAATATCCTTCCTGGTACCTGAAATGGGCCCGCAGCTTTGCCGCCGTGTCCATACTGATCGCACTCGCCTTCCTTCTCACCGGTTTACTCTTGAGTCTGGCAAAACCGATCGCCATCAGCATGGCCTACGCCGTGTTCGGCCTATCTATCTCCTGGTCTGGTCTGCAAATCACTCTCTACTCTCAGGCTGGTAGCGGCATCCTGTTTGCCCACGTTCCCGGCCTCATTGGTGGCCTGGCTATCGATGTGATTTTCCTGGCGATAATCCTGGCGGCCGACAAATCGGCCTTCGCAAGTCCCGCAGCCCGGATTTGAAGGGTTTATTCCTAAGGCGTCTCGCTCTTTACCGCCTGCTCAACTTCGCCGGGGCGTCTCAGCATCTTGTCAATATCGCTGATGTGCATGGCTTCCTGGGAGATCAGGCGCCGGGAATACTCTTCCAGCGTGATGGATCCGGCCTGTTCCGCCAGGGTCAGAAGGTCTCGATAGATCGCTACTCCCTCCACCTCAAACGCCATGGACTCACGAAGAATTTCCGCCATGTCGTGTTGGTGGGTTTCCAGCAGGGAGCCGATGCCAAGGGAGGGGTGTCCGCCCAGCATGGTAATCATTTCTCCCGCCTCGGTAGCGTGGGTTAGCGTCTCGGTAGCTGCGCTGCGAAACCAATCGACCACGGGTATGCGGCTGTAGCCGAATATCATGAATGAGTAATGGGTATAGCGGACAACGCCTGCCAGTTCATGCTGGACGATCTGATCGAGTTTTTCGATCAGCTCCTCGCGGTTCGGTAGCTCAGTTCGCATGGAATCCTCCTCGAAGTGCTCGGTATTTCATCTGATTTGAGTATAGACCACGTCCATCGACTCGCGTATTTCATGCCCTTCAGGCGATATCTATCCTGACACCGGGGGTCCTGCCGGTACCTTCATGCAAGCATGAGACCTGGATACCCCCGCGGTGGGAAGGGCCGGGCAGGGGCTGAAGTACCAGGGCGTTGCGCAAAAGAGGGGCAGGAATTAACGACTAATTCGGTCCCCTTTGTAATACGATAGCCAAAAACAAGTAACGCAAGGTTTCCAATGAAACGCTTCTTCTACCTATTGGCAGCGCTGTCGCTTGCAGCGTGCTCCGCTACTGACAACAGTAATTCCAGTACCGAAACGGCAGACCACACTATCGCTGCCACGCCCGCGTGGAACCTGGGTGCCATGGTCGCCGCCGCCAACCCGCATGCTGTTGCCGCCGCCATCGAGATGCTGGAAAAAGGTGGTCATGCCGTCGATGCGGCCATCGCCGCACACACAGTTCTGGGGCTTGTTGAACCGCAGAGTTCCGGTATCGGCGGTGGAGGGTTCATGCTGGTGTTTGAGCAATCTGGCAAAACGCTGACGTTCCATGACGGCAGAGAGTCCGCTCCCGCCGGTGCCAGGGTGGACATGTTCATGCGCGATGGCGTGGTAATGGACTTCTTCGAATCCTGGCAGAGCGGCATAGCCGTCGGAGTGCCCGGTACCATCGCCCTATATAAGAGTGCACACGACGAGCACGGCAATCTGCCCTGGGCGGATGTATTCCAGCCCGCAATTCGATTGGCTGAGGCAGGCTTTGAGGTATCACCACGAATGGCGGGGTTCTTGCCAATGATGGCTAAGCGCAGTCGCCTGGACGAGAATCCGGCGACTGCCGCCTATTTTTACCCCGATGGTAAGCCACTCGAGGTCGGCCACTTGCTTAAAAATCCCGAGTACGCACAGACCTTGCGGCGGATTGCCGAGGAAGGCGCTGGCGCCTTTTATACCGGTGACATCGCCGCGGCAATTGCCAAGGCTGCTCAGGAAGCTCCCAACGGCGGTTCGCTGACAACTGCAGATATTGCCAGCTATCGCACCATCAAACGGGAAGCCATTTGCGGTGGTTTTCGTGCGGTCAAGATTTGTACGACCTCACCGCCATCGTCCGGCGCCGCTCAAATTATGATCGCCGGCCTGTATGATCAGCTATCGGTCGGTGCCGCGACCCGGGCCGACAAGATTTCGGCGTTTGTGGATGCCCAACGTCTTGCCTACGCCGACAGGGATCATTTTTTTGGCGACCCTGATGCCATTGACATTCCGTTGGACGACTTGCTTAATCCGGAATACATCAAGCACCGCGCGACCCAGCGATTTGCACCGGATGCCACACCGACGCACGGTAATCCCCGCCTGTTTTTACATCCGGAATCCACAGCCGATCTATGGGCGCCCGATACCACAGAAGAGGCGCCCGGCACCACCCATTTGTCAATTATTGACAACGCAGGCAACGCAGTGTCGATGACGGCTACAGTCGAAGCTCCGTTTGGTTCTTCGCGATGGGTGGCGGGTTTTCTGCTAAATAATCAAATGACTGACTTTGCGCGGGAAGTCTCTGCGGACGGTCGACCTGTTGCCAATGCCATCGCTCCCGGTAGACGGCCGCGCTCCTCCATGTCACCGACCATGGTGTTCGATGCCCAGGGTAATATTCTTATGGTGACGGGTTCCCCTGGGGGCAACTCGATCCCCGCCTTCGTGGCCAAATCCATTATCGCAGTCCTTGATTGGGGGCTCACTGCGCAGGAGGCCGTGAATTTTCCAAACCTGATTGCGCGTGGCCCGAAAGTACGGGTCGAAGTATCGGTTGACCCCGGCAAGGAAATAGCGGCCGATCTCAGAACCCGGGGATACCAGGTACAGGAACGTGAAGGGGAGAACTCCGGCTTACACGTGATTGTTGTAGGCCCGGACAAGCTGGACGGTGCGGCGGACAGCCGACGGGAAGGTATCGTCAGAACGGTATTGGCAAATCCGTAAAGGGGGTAGTTTCTGAGTTAGCCCTTGCAGGGCCGAAAGGTTACTCAACAAAGCCGAGGACCGGTATTTCATCAGCAATTCATTGAATGCGGCGTCCCGTCTGGAGTGCAAAATCCTGATCGGCGGCGAATAATACCGGTCATCAGGCGACCGCAGAGCGTTCGTGAGAGTGCGGCTGTAGGTAGCGCTGGTCCGGCATAATCTCGATCAGAGTACCGAGCGCAGCTTCCACGTCCTGGACAATACGCTCTGACACCTGTTTGGGAAGTGCTCAGTGGCGTATCGGCAAGCGATCAAAGCAGCTACTATCAACTTTCGGCGCCGCTGGCCCCCGCGGCTCAAGGCCTGCCAATATCCGAAGTCAGCGCCCGCGCCTTGATCAGGGCCGCATCCGCTTCCAGCAAAAAGCCCGCAGCCACCGCGCTATCTGTGGTCTGGTTAATGGCCTCCACATAGGCCTCGTGGCTGGGGTAGAGCGTCGCCAGAGTCTCCTCACCAAACAGGCTGGTCGTACCAAACAGGAAGCAGAATCCGCCG
>JAPUKZ010000352.1 GCA_027295405.1 Gammaproteobacteria bacterium | reverse complement strand
CAGTTCCGGAAAAAGTAGCTCCGGCAATAGTAGTTCCAGTTCCGGAAAAAGTAGCTCCGGCAATAGTGGCTCCGGAAATTCTACCACGACCACCTGAGGCGGTCGTTCCTACCAACCTTGAAGGCTTTTGATTATGCGCAGTCATTATTGCGGCGCTCTGACTACTGGACATATTGATGAAACCGTAACCCTGTGTGGTTGGGTGGATCGCCGCCGGGACCACGGTGGGGTGATTTTTCTCGATCTGCGCGACCGCGAGGGCATCGTGCAGGTGGTTTTTGATCCCGATACGGAAGAGCATTTCAAGCGCGCTGACAAGGTGCGCAGCGAGTATGTGCTGCAGGTGCGTGGACGGGTGCGGGCGCGAGGTGAGGGCACCGTCAACCCGGATATGGCGACCGGCGAGATCGAGCTGCTGGGCAAGGAACTGGAAATACTGAACAGTGCCGAAACACCGCCGTTTCAACTGGATGAACACACTGCGGTGGGTGAGGACGTGCGCCTGCGCTTTCGCTATATGGATTTGCGCCGGCATGAGATGCAGCAGCGATTTATCCAGCGCTCGCACATTACCTCGGCAGTGCGCCGTTTCCTGGATGCGGAGGGCTTCCTGGATATCGAAACCCCGATACTGACGCGCGCCACACCCGAAGGCGCGCGTGATTACCTGGTGCCCAGTCGTACTCACCCCGGCCAGTTTTTTGCCTTGCCCCAGTCACCCCAGCTGTTCAAGCAGCTGCTGATGGTGTCCGGATTTGACCGTTATTACCAGATTGCCAGGTGTTTCCGGGACGAGGATCTGCGCGCCGACCGGCAACCGGAATTTACCCAGATCGACATAGAGACCTCTTTCCTGAATGAGAAAGAGATTATGGAGATCAGTGAGCGACTGATACGCGAGCTGTTCCGCGATGTGCTGGAGGTTGATTTGCCGGCTTTCCCGCAGATGAGTTACGCGGAGGCCATGGAGCGGTTCGGCTCGGACAAACCGGATCTGCGCATTCCGCTGGAACTGGTCAGCGTCGATGACCTTATGGCCCAGGTTGAATTCAAGGTGTTTCATGGTCCCGCGGTTGACGAGCAGGGCCGGGTGGCGGCGCTCAAGGTGACCGGCGGCAGTTCTATCAGTCGCAAGGAAATTGATGATTACACCAAGTACATTTCCATCTACGGAGCCCGTGGCCTGGCCTGGATCAAGGTCAACGACCTGGCCGCCGGTGTCGAAGGCCTGCAGTCACCGATTCTCAAATTCATGCCCGAGGGAATCGTCGCCCGGTTGATGCAGCGGCTGCAAGCCGCCGATGGCGATATTATTTTTTTCGGCGCGGACAACAAGTCAATCGTCAACGAATCACTGGGTGCCCTGCGCGTCAGGCTGGGTGAAGACCTGGGACTGGTGTCAGGGGACTGGGCGCCGCTGTGGATCGTCGACTTTCCGATGTTTGAGACTGATGCCAACGGCGACTGGACCCCGCTGCACCACCCCTTTACGGCGCCCGCTTGCAGTGTCGAAGAGTTGCGGGAGAATCCGGGTGCTGCTCTGTCGCGCGCCTACGATATAGTCTTGAATGGCACCGAGTTGGGTGGTGGCTCCATTCGTATCCACCAGCGTGAGATGCAGGAAACCGTCTTCGAGCTTCTCAACATTGACGAGACCGAAGCGCAGCAAAAGTTTGGATTCCTGCTGGACGCCCTCAAATACGGTGCGCCTCCCCACGGCGGACTGGCCTTTGGCCTGGACCGGCTGGTGATGTTGATGACCGGGTCTCATTCCATTCGCGATGTGATTGCCTTCCCCAAGACCCAGACTGCACACTGTGTCATGACTGATGCGCCGGGGGTGGTGGAAGCCGGCCAGTTGCGCGAGCTGGGTATTCGCCTGCGCGAGAGTGCAAAAGAGCATGCGAAAAAGAAGCTAGCCGAGGAGTAAAGCCATGGCGGGACACAGTAAATGGGCTAACATCAAACACCGCAAAGCCGCTCAGGATGCCAAGCGCGGCAAGGTGTTCACCAAGCTGATCCGCGAACTGGTAGTCTCGGCCAAGCACGGCGGTCCGAACCCCGAGGATAATCCACGCCTGCGAGCGGCGGCGGACAAGGCCCTGGGTGCCAATATGACCCGGGACACAGTGGATCGCGCGATTGCCCGGGGTGCCGGCACCAGCGAAGCCGACAACATGGAGGAGCTGACCTACGAGGGTTACGCTCACGGCGGAATCGCGGTGCTGGTGGAGGTGATGACCGACAATCGCAACCGCACGGTGGCCGAGGTTCGGAACGCCTTCAGCAAGCGCGGCGGCAATCTGGGCACGGATGGCTCGGTAGCCTACCTGTTTACGCGCCGCGGCCAGATCAGCTTCGCTCCGGGGGTGGACGAAGAAGCGTTGCTGGAGCTGGCCCTGGAAGCCGGAGCCGAAGATATTGACATCCATCCCGACGGCTCAATGGAAGTGTTGACAGCCTGGGAGGAATTCGCGGCGGTGAAGGATGCCCTGGAGCAGGGGGGCATGACTCCGGAGGAGGGCGAGGTTGCCATGATTGCAGCAACCACAGTGCCAGTGGATGCGGATGGCGCCGACAAGATCATGGCGCTGGTGGATGCGCTGGAAGATCTGGACGATGTACAGAATGTCTATACCAACGTGGAAATTCCCGACGAAGTGCTCGCCCAATTGAGCTGACAGTACACTACGTACATAATGAGCCGGAATCTCTGCGCGCGGATCCACGCATGGCACTTATCCTGGGTATAGACCCCGGCTCACAAAAAACCGGTTTTGGCATCATCAGCCACCAGGGCAGTCGCTCAGAGTATGTCACCAGCGGCATTATTCGGTTGCCACGGATAGAGCTGCCTGAGCGCCTCAAGATTATCTTCGACAGTGTCAGCGAAATTGTTGAGCAGTACTGTCCCCAGGAACTGGCGATTGAGGAAGTGTTCATGGCCCGGGACGCAAAAGCCGCCATAAAACTCGGTCAGGCCCGCGGTGCTGCCATTGTTGCCTGTGTCAACAAGTCCCTACCGGTCTACGAATACTCGGCTAAATCGATCAAGAAGGCGGTGGTGGGTACCGGCAATGCCGACAAGCAGCAGGTGCAGCATATGGTGAAAGCACTGTTGCAACTGCCGGCGACACCGAAGGAAGACGCCGCTGATGCCCTGGCGGCGGCCCTGTGTCACGCCCATACCCAACAGAGTATGATAAAGCTGGCCGGGGCGCGCACCAGTCGCCGCGGCCGTGCGCGTTAGCCCACTGGAGTGATGGCTTTATATGATTGGTAGAATTACTGGCACACTGCTTGAGAAACAGCCCCCTGAAATCCTGCTGGATGTGGGCGGTATCGGCTACGAAATTCAGGTGCCCCTGACCACGCTGTTTGACTTGCCCGAGCCCGGCACTGAGCTGACCCTATTTACCCATTTTGTGGTGCGCGAAGATGCCCAACTGCTGTATGGCTTTGGGCGCGAACGGGATCGGCACCTGTTCCGCAACCTGATCAAAGTCAGCGGCGTGGGGCCCAAACTGGCACTGGGTATTCTTTCCGGCATGGATGCAGACAGTTTCGTGCGCAGTATCCAGCACAAAGACACCGACGCCCTGGTACAACTGCCCGGGGTGGGCAAGAAAACCGCCGAGCGGCTGTTGATTGAGATGCGTGATCGGCTCAAGGACTGGATGCTGGAACTTGATGCGGTAATGCCCCTCAAGGTCGTTGGAAGCAGTACCGCGGATATGCTGGCCGAGGCAGAGAGCGCCCTGGTAGCTCTGGGTTACAAGCCAGCTGAGGCCAACCGCGCGGTAGCGGCGGCTAACGATGACAGTATTGAAAGGAGTGAAGAGCTGATCAGGCGCGCCCTGCGGAGCATGGTAAAAGTGAGATGATAGAAACCGACCGACTGGTGGCAGCGCAGGAATCCGGTAATTCGGAAGAGGTGGCGGACCGCAGCCTGCGGCCCCGCGCCCTGCGGGAATATGTTGGTCAGGAAGCGGTGCGGGAACAGATGTCCATTTTTGTGGAGGCTGCGCGCGGCCGCGGTGAGCCGCTGGATCACACCCTTATTTTTGGCCCCCCGGGGCTGGGTAAAACCACCCTGGCCCATATTATCGCCAACGAAATGGGAGCGAACCTGAAATCCACGTCCGGCCCGGTGCTGGAAAAAGCCGGTGATATTGCGGCGCTGATGACCAACCTGGAACCCGGTGATGTTTTATTCATCGATGAAATCCACCGCCTCAGCCCCTTTGTGGAAGAAATACTGTACCCGGCCATGGAGGATTACCAGCTGGATATCATGATAGGCGAGGGCCCCGCCGCCCGCTCCATCAAGCTGGAGTTGCCGCCTTTCACCCTGGTTGGTGCAACCACCCGGGCCGGCCTGCTGACCTCGCCATTGCGGGACCGCTTCGGAATTGTCCAGCGACTGGAGTTCTACACTGTGCCCGAGCTGACCCATATTGTGGAGCGGGCCGCTGGCATCCTGAAAATTCCCGTGGAAGCGGGCGGTGCCAGTGAAATTGCCAAGCGCGCTCGCGGAACGCCCCGTATTGCCAATCGCCTGCTGCGGCGGGTGCGAGATTATGCCGAGGTCAAGGCCGATGGCGAGGTCACCGAACAGGTGGCGCATCTGGCTCTGGAGATGTTGAAGGTGGATCAGGAGGGTTTTGATCACCTGGATCGGCGCTTGTTGCTCGCTCTCATAGAGAAGTTTGATGGCGGTCCGGTGGGCGTAGAAAGCCTGGCCGCGGCTATTTCCGAGGAGCGGGGCACCATCGAAGATGTGCTGGAGCCATTCCTGATCCAGCAGGGTTACATCATGCGCACACCGCGCGGGCGCATGGCTACCAGGAACGCCTATCTGCATTTTGGCCTGTCTTATCCCGGAGCTGAAGCCGTGGCCAATCTTTCGCTTGATCTGGGTGGCGACAGCCACGGTGAGTAAGGAATTTTCTCTGCCACTGCGGGTCTACATTGAGGACACGGACGCCGGCGGCATTGTTTATTACGTCAACTACCTCAAGTTTATGGAACGGGCGCGTACCGAATTCATGCGTTCGCTGGGGATCGGCAAGGACTTCATTTTCAACCATGATCTGATGTTCGTGGTGAAAGACGTGCAGGTCGATTTCCGACAACCCGCACAACTGGATGATGAGTTGACGGCGACGGCCATGGTTACGCAGCTGGGTGGGGCCAGCATGGTGTTGCGGCAATCCGTGAACAGGGGCGAGCAAGTGCTGGTCGCCGCATCGGTAAAAATAGCCAGCGTAGACCGGCAGTCTCTGAAACCCGCGCGCATGCCACCGGAGATGGTGGAGAAAGTGCGCCAACAAATATCCGACCAGGGGAGTACCGCTTGAACGAACAACTCAGTCTCATTGATTTGGTGCTGAATGCCAGCCTGACAGTGCAAGCCGTAATGGCAATGTTACTGCTCGCATCGATTACCTCCTGGTTCATGATCGGGCAGCGCTTTATTTACTTCGGGAACGTCAGTGCCGAAATGCAGAGTTTTGAGGAACAGTTCTGGTCGGGTACGGATCTGGCTGAGCTGTTCAAGGAAGGCAATGAGCGCGCCGCCGCCGGCGAGATCCTGGGTATGGAGAGTATTTTTCGCGCCGGATTCAAGGAATTTTCCCGCCTGGCAAAACAACCGGGCCTGGATACGGACGCGATTATGGCAGGGACCCAACGGGCGATGCGGGTCGCTCTTTCCCGGGAAGAGGAAAAGCTGGAACACCATCTGCCGTTTTTGGCCACGGTGGGTTCCACCAGCCCCTATGTGGGTCTGTTCGGCACGGTATGGGGCATCATGAATTCCTTCCGCGGGCTGGCGAATT
>JAPUKZ010000351.1 GCA_027295405.1 Gammaproteobacteria bacterium | reverse complement strand
GACCTGAGCGAGTGAGAGTCTTATCCAGGGCGGGCCGGAACCGCTCTGGCACAGCCCCCGCACCCACCTTCTCAGCGAGCCACCTCCTGCTGCAGCAGTTCCCAGAGCCTGGCAAGATGCTCTCGGGTTGAGTCTTCCACGCCCACGGATATCCGTACCATCCAGCGCCCGTCCAGCAGTGAGGGCGACATAAAGGCCGCACCGGATGCGTTGATACGCTCTACCCAATTCAGCGTATGCTGATCCAGCGCGTCTCCCGCCAGTGCATTACCTGCAGCATCTTTCGGTGTATGGCGGATGCATACCGTTTGTAAGGCCACCGGCGCAAGCAGCTCCCAGCCTGCCGTCGCTTCAATTTGCCGCGCCAGCCATTGGGCATTATCGATGTCTCGTCGCAGCCGTGCGCGAATAGCGTCGGGGCCATCCAGGCGCAGGTGAAACCAGAGCTTTAGTGCTCTGAACCGACGCCCCAGCGGGATACCCCAGTCTCTGTACTGGGTTACCTGGCCATCGGCAGTAGAGCGCAGGTACGCGGGATTAGTCGACATTACCCGCTCCAGGTGCTCCACGTCGCGCACGTAGAACAAGGCGGTATCCAGAATCGTACCCATCCACTTGTGGGGATTCCAGGCTACTGAGTCGGCCTGTTCGACGCCCTGCCACAGGTGTCGGCATTCCGGTAGCAACATGGCAGAACCCGCCATGGCGGCATCTACATGTAGCCAGATGTTGTGTTGGCTGGCGATGATGGCAATGTCCTCTACCGGGTCCATCGCCGTGGTTCCCGTGGCGCCGACAGAACAAACGATGCCGGCGGGGATACGCCCTGCCGCCAAATCGTCTTTAATTGCCCGGGCAAGCGCGGCAGGAGACATTGCTCGGTCCTTGGGGTCCTCTTCGATGAGTCGCAGGTTGTCATTGCCGAACCCGGCCAGCTGCACAGCTTTGGCAATGGAGGAATGCGCCTGTGAGGTACTGTATACCACCAGCGGTTTGCCGAGGGCTTGCAAGCCCCCCTGGTTTTTACTCATGTCACTGGCTCGCTCTCGCGCCAAGATCATGGCAGTTACGCAGGCCGTGGACGCGGTGTCGTGAATGGTGCCATGCCAGTGTTCACTCAGTCCGGTCAACTGGCGCAGCCAGTCACACACCACCTCCTCGACTTCGGTCAATGCCGGACAACTCTCCCAGGAGATTCCCAGTGTACCCATGCCGGAGCTGGCGATATCGCCTAAAACAGACGCCAGTGAGGCGTTGGATGGAAACCATCCAAAATGCATGGGGTGCTGTACCTGCGTTACTCCCGGTACGATCAACTGATCCAGGTCCGCCATCACAGCAGAGAAACTCACCGGCTCCTCCGGCGGCAGGGCGGGAAGTGACCGACGAACCTGGCCCGGCTCAACCTGGGCTCGCACCGGCAGGTCGGGAATGCGCTGACGATAGTCGGCAATCCAGTCGATCAGCTCGTGGCCGGCTCTGCGAAATTCTTCCGGTGTCATGGGTTTTCTCCTACAGCCTGGTTTCTCTGGTGAGCCGGTGTGGTGCATACCAGCCAGTGGCAGCTGACTCTCACCGCACAACAGGATTCTCTATATTGCTGTTGAATACAATAGGCGGATTCGGACCACAATTGATCACAATTGCGCAGGGCAATGCCACTGTGCAGCCCGCCAATAGCCCCGGTCATTTGGTGCAATCGTCCCTACCTAAAAGGGGACATGCCCATGCTTGTACGTGTATCCATCGTACTTCTATTGTTAATCGCCACCCCGTCTTTTGCCCAGGAAATGCGCCTGCAAACAGGCCCAAACGCCTATCAGAGCGCTGTGCAGCTACAGGCGCGAGTGCATTTCCAGATCAGTGGCCTGGTTGCCCACGTGCAACTGGAACAGGAGTTTCGCAATGACAGTGGCGCTTGGGCCGAGGCGGAGTATTTATTTCCACTGCCGGACGATGCCGCGGTTAACCGGCTGGAGCTGGTTATCGGCGAGCGGCTTATCATCGGTGAGATCAGGGAAAAACAGGCCGCCAGGGACATCTATCAACAGGCCAAAGCCAGTGGCCGCAAGGCCGGCCTGGTGGAACAACGGCGGCCCAATTTGTTCAGCAGCAAGATTGCCAATATTGCGCCGGGAGAGACGATCAAGGTGAAACTGACGTACATCCAGCGCATTGCTTACAGTGCTGGAGAATTCAGCTTTCGCTTTCCCATGACGCTGACCCCGCGTTACCGGGCAGACGCGGATGTCTGGCACTTCCAGCATCCCGTGGCAGCCACAGCTACCGCACCGATACAACCTATTACCATCACCGCCGAGCTGGATATGGGCCTGCCCCTGGAGGCAATTACCGCGCCCTATCATGCGCTGGCTATGACCCGGCAGCGACAACTTTACAAGCTGGCGCTGGCGGATGGACGTGTTCCCATGGACCGCGATTTTGAATTGCGGTGGCGGCCACAGGCTGGCAGGGAACCGCAAGCGGCACTATTTCACGAAGTGCTTGAGGGTGAGGACTACGCCCTGTTGATGGTGTTGCCACCCAGCCAGAC
>JAPUKZ010000350.1 GCA_027295405.1 Gammaproteobacteria bacterium | reverse complement strand
CCAATGGATACCATTTGCATTAACATGGAGGGAAATATGCCGGTGGCCGCAATCGAGTCATAGAGGCGTGATCCGGTGGTCACGTCGTCGCGGATTCGCCGGATAGCTTTGGCGTACACTGCATTGCCCGCCGCGCCAGCGACGCTATCCAACGCTTCCACCAGCGGTACACCGGCTGCGAATGTGGTGGCCAGCGTGCGCGAGAAGCGCGCAATAACGGAGTTGAAGACGATGTCTCCCACTACCGGCGCCTTCAGCATAAACCTGTCTACCATCTCGGAAAACTTCGGCGAACGCCTGACTGCTTCCTGGAAAACTTTCACCGCAGCGGCAATCCCGATCACAATGATATACCACCATTCGATGGCGAAGTCGGAGATGCTGAGTACAAACAGGGTGAAGGCAGGCAGTTCAGCGCCGAAACTCTCAAATGTGACTGCAAAGGTGGGGACTACCTTCACCAGCAGTATGCCGGTAACAATCAGTGACACCACCACCACGGCAATCGGGTAGGTAAGCGCCTTTTTTATCTTCGCCTTCAGGGCCTCGGATTTTTCCTTGTAGGTTGCCACCCGGTCGAGCATGGTTTCCAGGGTTCCCGAGGTTTCGCCTGAACCCACCAGGTTGACAAACAATTCGTCAAAGTACTGGGGGAATCGCGACAGCGACAGGGTCAGGCTGGTGCCTGAGGCAACCTCATTCTTGATCTCGTTAACAACGTTACGCATATTCGCGTTATCAAGGCCCTCGGCAACGATGTCGAAACTCTGCACCAGTGGTACCCCGGCCTTCATCATGGTCGCCAACTGACGGGTAAAAATGGAGATATCCGCGGGGGTAATTTTCCTGCCACCGCCTCCAAACAGGGGCTTGGATTTCCTCTTGACGGATTTGGGTTTTATCCCCTGCTGGCGCAATTGGGCCTTGGCCATGGCCGCGCTGGCGGATTCTATCTCGCCCTTGGATAGCCGCCCCTGCCGGTCCACCCCTTGCCAGATGAATCTTTGCGATTTTGCCGTTGTCGTTGCCATGGTCTAGTCCGTCGTGATCCGATTCACTTCCTCCAGGCTGATAGCGCCCGATGCCGCCTTGATCAGCGCTGACTTGCGCAAATCGTTGAAGCCCTCTTTGCGCGCCTGTGCGGCAATATCCAGAGAATTACCTTCCTCCATGATAATACGTGAGAGCGCCGTAGTAATGCGAACTACTTCATATATTCCGACACGACCTTTATAGCCGGAAGCGCACTTGGGACAGCCCACAGCCCCCATTAATTGCGCATCCTTGAGCATTTCTTCGGTAAAACCTTCCTTCAACAAGGTTTCGTGGGGAATATCCGCCGGCTCCGCGCATAGCTTGCACAAGCGCCTGGCCAGACGCTGGGCGATGATCAGATTGACCGAGGTGGCGAGGTTGAATGAGGGCACGCCCATATTCAGCATCCGGGTGATAGTTTCCGCGGCACTGTTGGTGTGAAGCGTCGACATGACCATGTGTCCGGTCTGTGCCGCCTTGATGGCAATTTCGGCCGTTTCCAGGTCGCGAATCTCACCCACCATGATGATATCGGGATCCTGACGCAGGAAGGAGCGCAGTGCTTCTGCGAAATTCAGGCCCACCCTGGGGTTGACCTGACACTGGTTGATCCCGTCCAGATTGATTTCCACCGGATCTTCCGCGGTAGATATATTGCGTTCCGGTGTGTTCAGGATATTTAGCCCGGTATACAGGGAAACGGTTTTTCCTGAACCAGTGGGGCCAGTCACCAGGATCATTCCTTGCGGTTGCTCCAGGGCATGCATAAACAGCTCTTTCTGGTCGGGCTCATAGCCCAGTGCATCGATGCCCATTTGTGCGCTGGATGGATCCAGTATCCGTAAAACAATTTTCTCCCCGAACAGGGTCGGCAGGGTGTTCACGCGAAAGTCGATGGCGCGGCTTTTCGACAGTTTCATCTTGATGCGCCCATCCTGGGGGACACGGCGCTCGGAAATGTCCATCCGCGACATGACCTTGAGGCGTGCCGCCAGACGGCCGGAGAGGTTGAGCGGGGGATTGGATACCTCCTTCAGCACCCCGTCGGTGCGAAAGCGTACCCGGTAACTTTTTTCGTAGGGTTCGAAATGTATGTCAGAGGCGCCGCCTTTAATGGCATCGATCATTACTTTGTTGACGAAGCGCACGATGGGGGTTTCGTCCAGTTCGGCATTGTCGTCGGCATCCGCTTCGTCGTTGACCCCCTCCACCTCCAGATCTTCCAGGCTGGCATCGTCAAGATCTTCGAGGCCACCGGCGATTGAATCCTGGGAGTCCATCCATTCGTTGATGGCTTCGGTGAGTGCTTCCTCATGCACCAGGATGGCTTCAGTGTTGATGCCGGTGTGGAATTTTATTTCATCCAGACCCATCAAATTGGTAGGGTCTGAGACGCCTATAAACAGTCGGTTGCCGCGTCGGAACAGGGGCAGCGCATGGTGCTTGGCCACCAGTTTAGGCGCCACCAGGTCTACCGGCATGGCCTCCTTGTTGAACACCGTGATATCGAACAGCGGCACCCCAAACTCTTCAGCCGCCATTTCAGCCAGTGTCTGGCTATCTATCAGCATCTTCTCAACCAGGTGGGTGACAAAGGGAACTTTTCCCGCAGCGGCTTCCTGCTGGGCCTGCTCTGCCATCTCGGCGTCAAGCAGCCCGTCCGCCACCAGGCGACCCGCCAGGCCACTGAGTTGCGCGGGAGTTTTACTTGTCATTTACAGCCCCGGTTGAAAGAGCGTTTCATTATTAGGGGAACCCGCTCCCTGGTCGTGCGCCCAGTATAGCTATCCTCCGCCCGTGCTTATAGTGCCTGCAGCGAAGAATTTTCCGCTTTGACAGATTAGGGCGCTGTATGACAAAAACTGTCAGTCTGGGGGCGGGTTGTGTCACCGGAAGCCGCCGGGCACGGGTGCCTGTGAACCCAGCTCCATGCGTATAACACATTGATATTTAAAGATAAAAAAAATTCTAGTGAGAATCTATTGAATTTGGCACGGGCCGTGCAAGGGGTATGGGTAGCTGGAATGGTTTGAAGCCGAAATCCGGCAGGTTCGGTAAGACTGCCGGCCACAACAAGCTAAGTTTAACGGAGATAGGACAATGAAAAAGACCAACCAAAAGGGTTTTACCCTGATCGAATTGATGATCGTTATTGCGATCGTCGGTATTCTGGCTGCGGTAGCACTTCCCGCGTACCAGGATTACACCATCCGCGCCAAAATGGCTGAAGCATTGGCCACCATTGGTGAGGCGAAAACCAGTGTCTCTGAGTATTTTATTGCCAACGGCAGTATACCTCTAACAGCGGCTAATGCTGGTATCCGTACCAACATCAATACCAAGATTGTTGCCAGTATGACGTACGCTCCTGGTGTTATCACCCTGATTACTCAGGATGATGTGGGTGGCACAATCTCTGCTAGTGCCAACGCTTTCAGCCTGTCCATCAGTTCTACCCAGGGTGGCACCCCGCAGTGGGTATGTAGAGCGGCTGGAACTAACCCGATAGAGCCCAAGTACTTGCCCGCCAACTGTCGCGGATAAGTTATTGAGTGTTTCAAACCCGGGTTCGCCCGGGTTTTTTTTATGCACAGGATGAAGCGGCCGGCGTTCCGGGTGTGTCGCGGTAGCTTTGGAGGGTGCGGCCGGCGTCCCAGTGGCGGGCGCACCCGATAGCGACAATGAGGTCTACCTAGCGGTATGCGATTCGTTCCCGGCTGGATTCCCGCGACGCTGCTACTGCTGTGCGTTCTGTTATACGGCCTGGGTCTTGATGGCGCGATGTTTTTCGACAGCGAGGAGGTGCTGTCTGAAAATAGTGAAGTGCAGTTGGACCCCAGCGAATTCATCCATTGGCGCAACGCGGCACTCAGTTCCCACAGCGGTCCCAGTGGCAGACCCGTCAGCATGCTGTCCTTCGCCTTCAACTACAGCATCTCCGCCGCGGTATCGACCGCCGCGGCATCCCCGTTTGGTTTCAAGCTGGTCAATTTGTTTATTCACTGTCTGACAGGCGGCCTGGTTTTTGTATTTCTACGGCGCTTGCTGGGCACCGCTGTCTCGATAAAGTTGTCGCCGCGCAGGGCGGAGTGGGTGGCCCTCACCGCCGCCAGCCTGTGGTTGTTGCACCCCTTGCATGTCTCCACTGTGCTCTACGTGGTACAGCGCATGGAGCAGCTGTCAGCGTTGTTGACCTTGTTCGGCTTGGTGATTTACCTGCATTACCGGCCGCGCTGGATAGAGCGGGAAGCAACGGCGACCGAGCTGGCAAATTGCAGCCTGCTGCTGCTTCTCTGCACGCTGTTTGCTGTGCTGGCCAAAGAGGATGGCGTGCTCTTGCTGCCCCTGCTGTTGCTGGTGGAGATGCTGGCTTTCCGCTGCCACTACAACCGAAGGGAGCCGCGCTTGCTGGTGATTGCCGGTGGTTTCGGTTTGTACTTGCCCCTGTTGCTGATCGTTGGATTGTGGTTGCTGCAACCGGACTGGCTGACAGCCGGCTACGGCGGTCGCGATTTCTCACTGCAGGAACGCCTGCTGACACAGATGCGGGTTCTTTGGCAGTACCTCGGCTGGATTTTTGTGCCGGATATTCGGCAGATGGCCCTGCACCACGATAATATCCTCATCTCGAGCGGCCTGTTGCAGCCCCTGACGACACTGCTCGCACTGGTGGTGTGGGCACTGTTGTTGCTAGCGGCGGCGATCTACTGGCGGCGCTGGCCGGTATTTTTCTTCGCGCTGGGCTGGTTTCTTATCTCCCATATGCTGGAGGCCACCGTGCTGCCGCTTGAACTCGCTTACGAGCATCGCAATTACCTGGCGGCGATGGGTCCCTGCTTGTTGCTGAGTTGGGGTTTCTGGTGTGCTGTGCCGTCGCTTAAACCCCGTTCCAGGGCGGCGCTGGCCGGACTGGCGTCGCTGATCTTAGCCGTGCAACTGGCGTCTCGCGCCAGTCTGTGGGCTGACGAAGAGCAAATGGCGGCGTATCACTTGTATCATCATCCGGATTCACTGCGGTCTGTCTATCACTACGCCAACACTCAGCTCCGACTCGGTGAGGCTGCCACGGATCAGGAAATTGCCGCCCAGCGGCTCGGCCGCTCCAGAGCGTACTATGAAGAGATGTTGCGGCTAGACGCGCGTGATATGACGGCCCTGGTGACCCTGTTATATCTGGACAGTCGCTACTTTTCCTCTCTGGCCAGTGAGCGCTGGGTCGGGGAATTGCGGTTACTTGCCGAGCACAGCCCTATTCGCAGGAACGATAAAGCGGCACTGAATCTTTTGTTGGATTGCATCGCCCGGCAAGTGTGTGACATGTCAGGAGAGACTTATGCACAACTTTTGCAAACCCTGGCACTGCGGTATCCCCGATCTCCGCTCTACCTTGACCTGTTGGCACGCTACTACGGTCAGGTCGAAAAAGATTACCCACAGGCGGTTCATTACCATCAGCAGTTACTGAAGGCTCATCCAGAATACCTGGAGGCGTACGCCGGACTGGCTGCCTGGCACAGCCGTAACGGCGAGCGTGGCCAGATGCTCGAAAATCTGGAGACCTTGCTGCGGCTGGACTCCGGTCCCTCCCAGGTGCAACGAATCAAAAAGCTTTTCGCACCGAGTCCCGGTTGATGGTGACGGGACGGGTGCAATCCCTGCTAGTCGGTGCGCTCCTGTGGTTGCTGGCGCTTACCCTGTGCACCTGGGTTTACTGGCCAGGCCTGGCTGGCCCGCCGCTCCTGGATGATGCGGCTAACCTGCGCCCTTTGGAATTGTTAGTCGACCAGCCCGATTTGATTACTGATGTCGTGGCGGGCAATCTGTCCGGTCCACTGGGGCGACCCCTGACCATGTTGAGTTTCAGCCTGGAGCAGGTCTACCTGGGCGGCGACTTGCGCGCAAAAAAGCAGCTTAATCTGTGGCTGCACCTGTTTATCGCCAGCCTGTTGCTAGTCTTTTGCCGGGACCTGTTTAGATGCCTGGGACAACCGCATGCTCTGGCCCTGTCACTGGGGGTGGCGTCGCTGTGGTTGTTTGCGCCGCTGCTGCTCAGCACGGTTTTATACAGCGTCCAACGTATGGCCCAGTTGGCGACCCTGTTCACCTTGCTGGCGCTCTGGGCTTACCTGCGCTGTCGTTTGACCACTGGCTGGTCCCAGCCGGCCTGGGGGTTACTGAGTGTGGTGGCACTACTGGCTGCGCCGCTGAGTAAAGAGAATGGTTTGCTCGCCCTGCCGCTGCTGATGTTGCTGGAGTGGACAGTGCTGCGTTTTTCCCGTTTCGGCGCGCTGGCCCGCCGCCGCTGGATACGAGTCCACGTTGTGCTGGTTGCTGGCGCCGTGGTGTTGCTGGTAATGGTGATCCTCCTGCGCCCTGAGTTTTTCCATGCCGGTTATGGGGGGCGTGACTTTGACCTGGTCCAGCGGGTGTTAACACAGACCCGTATACTCTGGACTTACGTTGCCCAGTTACTCTGGGCGGATAGCGGCGGCCTGGGCTTGTACCGGGGTCAACAGGAACTGTCCCATGGGCTGCTGCAGCCTGTTAGCACGCTGCTGGCCGTGCTTGGCTGGTGCTGCGTAGCGCTTGCCGCACTGTGGCTGGCGTGGCGGCGCGCCACTGCCGGCTGTGCCTTTGGACTGGGATTCTTCATGGTCGCACACGCCATGGAGTCGACCATCTTTCCACTGGAAATGTACTTCGAGCACCGCAACTATCTTCCCGCGGTGGGTCTTTTCATTGCTCTCCTGTCCGCGACCAGTTGGCTGGTTTCACGGCTATCCTGGTGTGTGAACTGGCTCTTGTTGGTCTGGCTGGGTCTACTGGGTCACGCGCTCCTGGTTACCGCGGCGGAGGCCCAGCTGTGGTCCAACAACCAGGTGTTTCACATCAACGCGGTGAATCGATTCCCGGATTCCGCACGCGCCAACATGGAGCTGGCGAGGGTTTTGGCGGAGGGCGGGGACCTGGAACGGGCATTACATTACATGGCCATAGGTGAACGCCTTGAGAACAATGCCGGTTTGCGCCAGCAGCTGAGGCGGGTGGCACTGCACTGCTTGGCCGGCCCTGCAATTGCTCCGCAAGTTGTCGCTGATCTGTCCGCCACCGCTGAGGATTTTCGCGACGCCAAGGTCAGTGAGATGATCTACGTGGTGGTGAAAAACATCGCCGATGGGTACTGTGCGGAAACCGATATGGCGGCGCTGGCTGATCGATTGAAAGAGTTGACGCAGGTAACGGACCTTCACTATGTTTCGCCCAAAATTTATGTCAGCCTGGCAATCCTGGAAAATCACATTGAGCGATATGAACAAGCCCTGGAATATATTGACGCTCTGCTGACTCGTTCACCGGGCAGTGTGCGTGGGTTAATGATGAAATTGTACTTTACCTCTGTGCTGCAGCTGGATGCTGAGCACCGTTCAGCGATTCAAAAATTGCAACAGCTTGAAGCTCAAGGTTTACTTAACCGGCAGCAACAGTATAACTTGGGCTTGTTCACGCCCGCCGATTCAGCATCTCCAGAATGAGGTCGCCATGAGTTCACTCTCCATCATTATTCCAGCCAAGGACGAAGCGGCAGGGTTGCGCAAGGTGTTACCACCACTGGTGCAGCTCTACCCGGAGGCCGAAATCATCGTCGTCAACGACGGCTCCACTGACGAAACCAGCGAACTCTGCCAGCAGCACGGTGTTCGCGAGGTTCGCCATCCCTATCCCAAGGGCAATGGCGCCGCCATCAAGTCCGGTGCCAGGGCGGCCAGCGGCGACATCATGGTGTTTATGGATGGTGACGGTCAGCATGACCCGGCGGCAATTGCCCCTCTACTGGAGGAACTGGAGCGTGGTTATGACCTGGTGGTAGGTGCCCGCCAGGGAATCGGAGCACAAGCGAGTATGGCGCGCTGGAGCGCAAATACGCTGTACAACACATTCGCCAGCAAGATGGTGGGCCAGCCTATTGCGGACCTTACCTCGGGGTTCCGGGCAGCCCGCCGGGAACGTTTTATGGAATTTCTGTATATGCTGCCCAATGGCTTCTCCTACCCGACCACCAGTACCATGGCTTTCTTTCGGGCTGGCTACTCGGTCAGTTTTGTGCCTATCACGGTTACTGCTCGCCTGGGCAAGAGCCATATCAACCTGGTACGGGACGGGGTGCGCTTTTTTCTCATTATTTTCAAGATTGGTACTCTCTACTCGCCCCTGAAAATTTTCTTTCCCCTGTCGATTGTGTTGATCCTGTTGGGTGGAGTGAACTATCTCTATACCTACCTGGTGGATAACAGGTTCACCAATATGAGTGCAATGATGTTCCTGGCGGGTATCATGGTGTTCCTGATCGGGCTGGTGTCCGAACAGATCACCAACCTGATGTACAAGGACGCCTGAGGCTGGCATGAACAGGCGCTAAGTGACACCAGCGCTGCTTTCCATGCGCGGACACCTGATAAATTTCCTCAAGTACTTCATGGTCGGTGGGGTTGCCACCCTGTTTGACCTGGGCATCTTCACGCTATTCGCGGTTTGGTTGCTTTTCAACTACCTGGTGGTGGGCGCGGTCGGATTTCTGGTCGGTACCGCCATTAACTATGTGCTCTGTGTGCGCT
>JAPUKZ010000035.1 GCA_027295405.1 Gammaproteobacteria bacterium | reverse complement strand
CGCTGGCCGCGGTAATACCCGGTACCACCTGGAAGGGTACCTGCTGTTCCGCCAGCAACTCAATTTCCTCGCCGCCACGACCAAAAATAAAGGGATCTCCCCCTTTAAGGCGGGCAACCCGTTTACCCTGCTGGGCCAGTTCCAGCAACAGTTCATTGATTTGGGGCTGGGGCATAGCATGATCGGCCCGTTGTTTGCCTACATAAATCCGTTCGGCATCGCGGCGGGCCAGTTCCAGTACCTGTGGTGACACCAGGCGATCATACAGAACCACATCCGCTGCTTGCAGTAATCGCGCCGCCTTGAAGGACAGCAGGTCCGGGTCTCCCGGACCGGCACCAATCAGGTAGACCTCACCAGGCACCCCCTGTCGCGGTTGCCGCAACAGATCCTGCAGCAAGGCTTCGGCATCCTGCTCGCGTCCCGCCAGCACCCGTTCGGCAATAACTCCATTCAATACACTTTCCCAGAACGAGCGGCGCTGCCCGGTTTCACCGATCGTCGCGTGGACTTCAGCGCGGAAGCGACCAACGAATTCGGCTAATTTTCCATAGGCAGATGGAATCAAGGCTTCTATTTTGGCGCGCAGTTGACGCACCAACACCGGACTGCGACCCCCACTGCCAACAGCGATCAACAGTGGATCGCGATCCACAATCGCCGGGAAAATAAAACTGCTGAGCTCCGGGTCATCGACCACATTGACCGGTATCTTGTGCGCAGTCGCGTGCCTGGATACCTGTTCGTTAAGCGCTCGATTCGATGTTGCCGCTACCACCATCCGCGACCAGAGAAGGTGCTGCTCCTGATAGGCAGCCTGCTCCCAGCTACCGCCGCACTGGAGCAGCAATTGTTGTAACTGCGGTTCTATCTCAGGCGATACCACCTTGACAGTGGCTCCGGCGCGGCACAATAGCCGCGTCTTGCCCAGGGCTACAGTACCCCCACCCACAACCAGCACCGGGGTGTTGCGGAGGTCGAAATACAGTGGCAAATAATCCATGACCTTACTGTGGAGAGAGCGTGCTCACATCACCCATGTAAGGCAGCAGCGCTGCGGGAACCTGCACCGAGCCATCGGCGCACTGGTAATTCTCCAGTACCGCTACCAGTGTGCGTCCAATTGCCAGGCCGGAGCCGTTGAGGGTGTGCAGCAACTCCGGTTTGCCGGTTTCCGGATTGCGCCAGCGGGCTTTCATACGCCGCGCCTGGTAGGTGCCAAAATTACTGCAGGAGGATATTTCACGGTAGGTATCCTGGGCGGGCAGCCACACCTCCAGGTCATAGGTCTTGTGCGCATTGACGCTGGTATCCCCGGCACACAGGATCACTTTCCGGTAGGGCAGATCCAGTGCCTGCAGCACCGCCTCCGCATGCCCGGTCAACTCCTCCAGCGCCTGCTCGGATTGCAGTGGCTTTACCATTTGCACCAGTTCCACTTTCTCAAATTGGTGTTGGCGAATCATGCCCCGGGTATCTTTCCCGTAGCTGCCGGCCTCACTGCGAAAACAGGGGGAGTGACAGACAAAGCGCATGCCCTGCTCCATCTCCTCCGCTTCCACAATACAATCGCGCAGCATATTCGTCAGCGGCACTTCCGCGGTGGGAATCAGGTAATAATCCAGGTCGTGGTGCAGTTTGAACAGGTCCTCTTCAAACTTTGGCAATTGCCCTGTTCCGCGCAGGGAATCGGCATTGACGATATAAGGCACGTTCACCTCGGTGTAACCGTGACTGCCCGTGTGCAGATTCAGCATGAACTGGACCAGGGCGCGGTGCAGACGCGCCACCGGGCCGCGCATGACCACGAAACGTGAACCAGTCAGTTTTGTAGCGGTCTCAAAATCCAGACCACCCAGGCCTAACCCCACATCCACGTGGTCCAGTATCTCAAAGTCAAACTGGCGCGGTTCACCCCAGCGACTCAGTTCCCGGTTGTCTGCCTCGTCATTACCGGCAGGGACGTCTGCAGCCAGCAGGTTGGGCAGCCCCATCATCAGGGCATCCAGTTCTTCCTGTACCTGGCGCGCTTGCCCGGTCAGGTCATCCAATTGCGCGGAGATTTTCTCCAGCGTCTGATTGACGGTCTGCTTGGCTGCATCCACAGCCAGTCCGCCCTGGATCAACTCACCAATTTTCTTCGACGCGATTTTGCGCTCGGCCTGCAAGCCCTGGCTCTGAACATCCGCCTGCTTGCGGCGGGCGTCCAGTTGCTCGAACGCAGCCACGTCAAAATCAAAGCCGCGCCGCCTGAGTTCGGTGGCGATCGCCTGCGGGTCCTGACGCACCTGTTTCAAATCCAGCATCTGAATAAACCTGTTACCACAGTATGCGGGTCAGCGACACCGATAGCCCAACCGCGAAGATGCAGGTCACCACACTCAGTAGCACATAACCCAGTGCCACAGTGGGCTGGCCGTTCTCCAGGAGTGCGATGGTTTCGAGGGAAAAGGTGGAGAAGGTAGTGAAGGCGCCCAGGAAACCGACGATAAAGACGCTGCGCCAGTCCGGATGTATCAGGCCTCGCTCCACAATCATCACGTAGAGTATACCGATACAAAATGAACCCAGCAGATTTACCGACAGCGTACCGAAGGGAAACTTGCTGGCTGCCGCATCGTGCACAAGGTTCGACAGCCAATGCCGCGCCAGCGCGCCGCCGGCACCACCGATGGCAATAAAAATTAAATGTTTCATCGACTGGGGGGATGGTCCTGATCGTAGCGGCGTATTGTACTGTGTTTGTCCAACTCGCGCAGGTGCCTGAGCTTCTCGGCTATTTTCTGTTCCAGGCCACGATCACTGGGATGGTAGTAACGCCGGTCCTTGAGTGAAGCCGGGAAATAGTTTTCGCCGGCAGCAAATGCACCAGGTTCATCGTGGGCATAGCGATAATCCGCCCCGTGCTCCAGGTTTTTCATCAATTCAGTGGGGGCATTGCGCAGGTGTAGGGGCACCTCCGAACTGGGCAGGCTGCGCACATCTGCCAAAGCGTCCTTATACGCCTGGTAAACCGCATTGCTCTTGGCTGCACTGGCCAGGTAAAGCACGGCCTGGGCAATGGCGAGTTCGCCCTCGGGACTGCCCAGGCGCTCCTGTACCTGCCACGCATCCAGGGCCATGGACAGGGCGCGCGGATCGGCATTGCCAATGTCTTCACTGGCCATACGGACCACGCGTCGGGCGATATAGAGCGGATCGCAGCCCCCGTCCAGCATGCGCACAAACCAGTACAAGGCAGCATCCGGGGAGCTGCCGCGCACCGCCTTGTGCAATGCAGAAATCTGGTCGTAAAACACATCGCCGCCCTTGTCGAAGCGGCGCAGTGAGCCTTGCAACACCTCCTCGACAATCGACTCGCTGAGCGTAATGGTCTCGCCTTCACCCGTCGCCAGATCAAGTGCCAATTCCAACAGGTTGAGGGCGCGCCGGGCATCGCCATCGGCGCCCAGAGCCAGGCGGCGCAACAGGTCCGCACTGATCTCTACGGCAGTTTGCCAGGACTGGATACCACGCTGCAGTACCTGCTCCACCTCGGAAACTTCCAGGCTGCGCAATTTGTAGACCCGGACGCGGGATAACAGGGCGTTGTTCAATTCAAAAGACGGATTTTCAGTAGTGGCACCGATAAATATAAGCGTACCGTCCTCCACATAGGGTAGAAACGCGTCCTGCTGCGCCTTGTTGAAACGGTGGGCCTCGTCCACAAACAGCACGGTAGCACGACCCTGGCCGCGCTGAATCTTCGCCTCCTCCACCGCCGCGCGGATATCCTTGACCCCGGCCAATACCGCCGACAGGGTCAGGAAATGCGCCGCAGCGGTGTGGGACATCAATTTTGCCAGGGTGGTCTTGCCCACACCCGGCGGGCCCCACAAGACCATGGAATGGAGTTGGCCACACTCGATGGCTTCACGCAGGGGTTTGCCCGGCCCCAGCAGGTGACTTTGGCCTACAAAGTCGGCCAGGTTCTGCGGCCGCAATTTCGCGGCCAGGGGTTGATAGGCCGGCTCCAACCTGGCGAACAGGTCAGCGCTCATGGTAATAGAGGTCAACGCCGGCGGGCGGCACAAACTCAAAATCCGCTGCCTCAAGGGGTGGGTTTAACTGCACCGCACTGAACTCGATAACGGTGGTCTGCCGTAGCTGATCCTGCACTGTCATCCGTGACGGCACATTGCCAGAGAAGGTCAGGCTCAGGGCGGTGAAACCCGCGTCTGTGCCTTTTGGCTGCAGGCGGTAGGTATCAGTACCGGTTTGCTCAATCTGGTAGTGCAGTGACAAGTCATCGCCATCGCCGCTGAATATGGCAAGCGGGCCCCGCCCTCCGGTTTCGCCGATATCGCGCCAGGTTGCAGTTTCCAATTCCACGTCGTAATGCAGCAGGTTGTTCCCCGTCGCCAGTAACAATTGTTCATCAGGGCTCTGAATATGCCAGGAGAAAAACCCGGGCTGAAGTAGCTTGAACCGCCCACGGCTGCGTTCCAACTCCTGACCGTCCTCCGACAGCACCTGCTGAGCGAACTCACCTTGCAGACTCTGAATCGGTGCGAGGCGATCCTGCAAGCTCACCTCTGCCTGGGCGCTGGGGATCAACAGCAGTAAAAAGAAGCACCGGTTCCGCATCAGTCTTCCGCCACCGGCGGGACGAGCACTTCGCGCTGGCCATTACTTCCCATTTCAGTCACCACCCTGGCCGCCTCCATGGCCTCGATCAGTCGCGCGGCACGGTTGTAGCCGATACGCAATTTTCGCTGCACCGAGGAAATACTGGCACGCCGGCTCTGGATTACATAGTGGACCGCCTGGTCGTAGAGCTCATCGCTCTCTTCCGTATTTTCACCCGTGGACGCCTCGCCGGGTAACGCACCCGGCGCACCGCCCTCGTCCAGCAAGCCGCTGATGTAATTGGGGTCACCGCGGCGCCTCCAATCCGCCACGACACGGTGCACCTCGTGATCGTCGACAAAGGCGCCGTGCACCCGTACCGGCACCGCGGTGCCAGGCGGCAGATACAGCATGTCCCCGTGCCCCAGCAACTGCTCGGCACCGCCCTGATCCAGAATGGTGCGCGAATCCACCTTGGACGACACCTGAAACGCGATCCGGGTGGGTATGTTGGCTTTAATCAGGCCAGTGATGACATCCACCGAGGGTCGCTGGGTGGCCAGGATCAGGTGGATGCCGGCCGCCCGCGCCTTTTGCGCGATTCGGGCAATCAATTCCTCCACTTTTTTGCCGACGCTCATCATCATGTCAGCAAATTCGTCGATGACGACCACGATGGAGGGGTATTTTTCGAGATCAGGCGCGGTCTGTTCCTCGTCGGTCATCGCGAGCATCGGGTCGGGTAACCACAGGGGATCCACAATCGGATCGCCGGCCTTGATAGCATCCGTAATTTTGCGGTTGTACCCCGCCAGATTACGCACCCCCATGGCCGCCATCAGTTTGTAACGCCGCTCCATTTCCGCCACGCACCAGCGCAGGCCATTGGCCGCATCCTTCATGTCCGTGATGACCGGCGTCAGCAGATGCGGGATGCCGTCGTAAACCGACAGTTCCAACATCTTCGGGTCGACCAGAATCAAGCGCACATCGGCGGGTGTGGACTTGTACAGCAGGCTGAGCAGCATGGCGTTAACGCCCACCGACTTACCGGCACCGGTGGTACCGGCCACCAGCAAATGCGGCATTTTGGCGAGGTCCGCTACTATCGGTTGGCCGGAAATATCGTGCCCCAGAGCCAGTGTCAGCGGTGAGTGCGAGTTTTCGAAGGCGCGCGAGGACAGCACCTCGCGTAAGTTCACAATCTCCCGGTCTTCGTTGGGTATCTCAATACCCACCACCGACTTGCCGGGGATCACTTCCACAACCCGCACGCTGATGACCGCTAGCGAGCGCGCCAGATCCTTGGCCAGGTTGGATATGCGACTTACCTTGACGCCGGGCGCCGGCTGGATTTCAAAACGCGTAATAACCGGCCCGGGATACACCGCCACCACCTCGGCAAGAATATTGAAATCAGCAAGTTTGAGTTCCAACAACCGGGACAAGGCTTGCAGCGCTTCCTTGGAGTAGCCACGACTGGGATCCAGTACCTGGGCATCCAGCAAATCCAGCGGTGGCAACTCACCGCGCACGGGCACATCGAACAGGGCTTGCTGCTTCTCCTTCTCCACCCGTTCACCTTGTTCCGCCGGCTTCCTCAAAGGCTTGATCTTGGGAGGTATACGCCGTTTTTCCTTTTCTACGTGCTCGCTGATAGCAATCTGACGCTCCAACTGTAGCTTGTGCTGTTCGCGCCTCTCGCGCAGTTGCCGCCATTTCCTGTGGCCCAACTCACCGGTTGAGGACAGGCTTCGCAGTGTCCAGTAGCCCACAGCATCCATCAGCCGCAGCCAACTCAGATCGGTAAACACGGTGACTCCAAACAGGAACACCGCGCACAGGATCAGCCGACTGCCGGTGACGCTGAAAGCATTGGTAAAGGAGTTTCCAACCGCCTGTCCCAGCATTCCCCCCAGGCCCTGGGGCAATTGGGAGCCGCCGAGATCATTCATTGCTGCCAGAGCGGTACCGGCTATCATCACCAGTATGACGCCCAGGGCGCGAATCGCCAGAGTGACCCAGTCGACACCAGTCGACTCAAAGCGGTGCTGAAACAATATCCAGGCCCGGTAGGCGAGCATCAACGGGAACAGGTAGGCCAGGTAACCAATCAGGGAGAAGAACACGTCCGCCAGCCAGGCGCCGGTCGGTCCTCCGGCATTGCTGACGTAATCCGTGGTGGCGGTGGCAGACCAACCGGGATCGTCAGGGGTATAACTGATCAGGGATAGCAACAGGTAGACGCAGGCAGCGGTGATTCCAATGAAAGCACCCTCGCGCAACCTCGGTCTCAGAAAATATTTCTCTGTCGCTGTAGTACTCTGGTCCGACACCGTGGTGCCCCGCTGCTGGTTTGCCCAATTATGCTTATCTTTATCCGTAATTTCAAAAGCTTAGAGCATCTTTTTAGAACTTTTCCCAGCCTTTTGCACGAGCTCGTGCTTTAATTTATGATTTGCGCCCCAATACTGCAGTAATTCTGACAGGAACCCTCACCCGGACAACATACCATGAGCGATACCCAACACCACCGCCTGATTATTCTCGGCTCAGGACCCGCTGGCTACACCGCGGCTATCTATGCCGCACGCGCCAACCTGGCCCCGGTAGTCATTACCGGTATGCAACAGGGCGGGCAGCTGACCATCACTACCGACGTCGACAACTGGCCCGGGGAGGCGGAGGGACTGCAGGGTCCCGAGCTTATGCAACGCATGCTGGCCCACAGCGAGCGCTTCGATACCCAGGTAATCTTTGATCACATCGAGGCAGTGGATCTGCAGACACGCCCCTTCACCCTGGAGGGCTCAAACAGCTACAGCTGCGACGCCCTGATCATCGCCACCGGGGCCTCAGCCCAGTACCTTGGACTACCCTCCGAGGAATCCTTCATGGGCAAGGGAGTCAGTGCCTGCGCCACCTGCGACGGTTTTTTCTACCGCGAGCAGAAGGTGGCAGTTATCGGTGGCGGGAATACCGCGGTGGAAGAAGCCCTGTATTTATCCAACATCGCCGCCGAGGTGGTGCTGGTACATCGCCGCGACGAGCTTCGCGCTGAAAAGATGCTGCAGGATAGACTGTTCGAGCGCGAACGCGGGGGCAACGTTTCCATACTCTGGAATCACACCCTGCAGGAAGTACTGGGGGATGATTCCGGTGTAACCGGCATGCGCGTGGCATCCGCCGTGGACGACAGCGAAACCGCGGTGGAGTTGAACGGTGTATTCATTGCGATTGGGCACAAGCCGAATACCGACCTGTTTGCCGGCCAGATGGACATGAAAGACGGCTACATCCAGATTCACAGCGGCATTGAGGGCAACGCCACCGCCACTAATGTTCCCGGCGTATTCGCCGCTGGCGACGTCGGCGATCATGTTTACCGCCAGGCCGTGACCTCGGCCGGGTTTGGTTGCATGGCCGCATTGGATGCGGAGAGGTATCTCGACAATCTGGACTGATTGGCCCACCATACGTGGGTATGGTGACGATACAGCGTATTGACGACGAGAACCTCGAATTTCCCGCCACCGAGCAGGCACTGAGTTATCCCAATGGTTTGCTGGCAGTGGGCGGTGATTTGAGTGCCAGCCGCCTGATCAGTGCCTACCGGCAGGGAATTTTTCCCTGGTACGAGGACCCGCAGCCCATCATGTGGTGGAGCCCGGACCCCCGCTCCGTGCTGTTCCCCGTGGAACTACATGTGTCGAGAAGCCTGCGTAAGCAAATGCGTAACAGCGATTTCCGGGTGACCGCGGATACCGCCTTTCACCGGGTAGTAACCAGTTGTGCGGCACCCCGCTCCACCCTGTCCGGAACCTGGATCACCAATGCCATGGGTCGCGCCTATATGGAGTTGCATCGCCGGGGCTACGCCCATTCCATTGAGGTATGGGACCGTCGTGCGCAGCTGGTCGGCGGGCTCTATGGTGTCGCCATGGGTACGGTTTTTTTTGGTGAATCCATGTTCAGCCGTACCACCAATGCCTCCAAAATGGCACTGGTGGCAACCGTACAATTACTGCTGGCCAGGGGTTATCAGGTCATCGATTGCCAGGTGGAGAGCGATCACCTGAACTCGCTGGGTGCACGCAATATTCCCCGGCATGAGTTTGAACGCTACCTGGCTGCCGCAATCTGCAGGGATCCCCCCTCAGCCTGGGTACTGGACGTGGCGCCGGGAGACCTGTCGTGACCTCTTCACTGCGCGACCTGAAGGTCTACACCACCTATCCGCACAGCTGCAGCTATCTTGAAGGGCAGGAGGCGACCACCCTGTTCGTCGACCCCCGCACTCCTGTTGACGGCAGGCTCTACAGCCAACTCTCTGCTCTCGGTTTCCGGCGCTCGGGATCGCACCTGTACCGGCCCCATTGCAGCAAGTGCAACGCCTGTATCCCGGCGCGGGTGCCGGTTCGCCGGTTCCAGCCACGACGCAGCCAGCGACGCACCTGGAACCGCAATCAGGATGTGCAGGTCGAGCAGTTGGAATCCATTGCCACGGACGAGTATTTTGAGCTTTACCGGCGTTACATCGAGGACCGGCACCGGGACGGCGACATGTATCCGCCCTTACGAGACCAGTACGAGTCGTTCCTCAGCGATGTCTGGGGCGTCACCGAGTACTACCGCCTGGAGTTGCTCGGGCAACTGGCGGCGGTTGCAGTGGTCGACCGGTTGGAGGATGGTCTGTCAGCCGTCTACACCTTCTTCGAACCGCAGTTGCATCGACGCAGCCTGGGCACCTACAGCGTGCTGTGGCAGCTGCGCAGAGCCGCCCGGAATGGCCTGGATTACCTGTACCTGGGCTACTGGATCAAACAGTGTCAGAAGATGTCCTACAAAATCCAGTATCGCCCGCTTGAATTATATATCAACGGCCGCTGGGTGGACCTGCTCTAGTGTCGTGAGTCGGAGGTTCGCATACTTTCAGCGAACCTCCGACTCACAACACTAGCAACACCCCCGCAGTCGCAATCCCCTCAACTCCGCCCCGCTGCGAGTACAATTCCGGCTAATTGGCGGTAGCCTTGAGAGGTGATTTAGGGCAAAATGCGCGCCTGTTAATATTGGAAGGAACGCTGCCGCATGGCAAAAGAAGATCAAATTGAAATGGAAGGGGAAGTGATTGATACACTGCCCAACACCACCTTCCGTGTTCAGTTGGAAAATGGTCACATTGTTACCGCGCATATCTCAGGAAAAATGCGCAAAAACTATATCCGTATTCTCACCGGCGACAAGGTCAGGGTTGAACTGACTCCCTACGACCTCAGTAAGGGACGTATTACTTACCGGGCCAGGTAAGCTCGCCGACCGGCTCGTGACATTGCGGGCCAGGCGCTCAAGCGGGTAAGGCCCGCCTAGTTCACGGTCTCCTCGGCCAACTCCGTCTCTTCCTCGGTACTCACCACCAGCTTGTCGGCGGCCTTGTCCAGTCGCACCAGGGCGGTACCACCGGTCTTGGACAAGTCACCGAACAGTACCATCTCCGCCAGCGGCTTCTTGATGTTTTCCTGGATGATACGCTCCATGGGCCGCGCCCCCATGTTCACATCGTAACCCTTTTCCACTAACCACAGCCGCGAATCTTCATCGACGTCGAGGGTGACACGCTTTTCATCCAGCTGCGATTGCAACTCGATTAGAAACTTGTCCACCACGGTGAAGATGACTGCGGTATCCAGCGCAGCGAACTGGATAATGGCATCCAGGCGATTGCGGAACTCGGGAGTGAACGTGCGATTAACCGCCTCCAGACCATCGCTGGAATGGTCCTGTTGGGAGAAACCGATGCTGCGTCGGCTGATGTTTTCCGCACCGGCATTGGTGGTCATGATCAGGATGACACTGCGGAAATCTGCGCGCCGACCGTTGTTATCCGTCAGCGAACCGTGATCCATGACCTGCAGAAGCAGGTTGAACACATCGGGATGCGCCTTTTCCACTTCATCGAGCAGCACCACGGAATGCGGATTCTTGGTGACCGCATCGGTGAGCAGACCGCCCTGGTCAAAGCCGACGTACCCGGGCGGCGCGCCGATCAGACGCGAGACCGTATGCCGCTCCATGTACTCGGACATATCAAAGCGTATCAGTTCCAGACCCAGAATCCGCGCCAGCTGCCGGCTGACCTCGGTCTTGCCCACGCCGGTGGGACCCGCAAACAGGAAAGAACCAATCGGTTTCTCAGCCGGTTTCAGACCCGCCCGCGCCAGCTTGATGGCGGTGGCGAGACTGCTGATCGCGGGATCCTGACCAAACACCACCATCTGCAGATTGCTCTCCAGCTTCTGCAATGCTTCCTTGTCCGAGGCGCTGACTGATTTAGGCGGGATTCGGGCGATCTTGGCAATGACCGCCTCCACATCGCCCACGCCGATCACCTTCTTGCGTTTGGCAGCGCTTTGTAATTGCTGATAGGCCCCCGCCTCGTCGATAACGTCAATCGCCTTGTCCGGCAGGAAACGATCGGTGATATAGCGCTGCGCCAGTTCCGCCGCGGCGCGCAAGGCCTTGTTGGTATAGCGCAGTGCGTGGTGCTCTTCAAAACGACTCTTCAGCCCCATCAGTATGTGGTAGGTATCGTCAACCGAGGGCTCCAGCACATCGATTTTCTGGAAGCGGCGACTCAGGGCCCTGTCCTTGTCGAAGATGCTTCGATATTCCTGGAAGGTGGTTGATCCAATGCAGCGCATTTTGCCCGACGCCAACAGCGGCTTGAGCAGGTTCGAAGCATCCATTACCCCACCCGAGGCGGCGCCGGCGCCTATGATGGTGTGAATTTCGTCGATAAACAGGATGGCACCAGCGCGGCTAATGAGCTCCGCCAGCAACCCCTTCAGGCGTTTCTCAAAATCTCCCCGGTACTTGGTACCCGCCAGCAGCGAACCCAGGTCCAGCGAATACACCACGCTATCCTTGAGAACATCCGGCACCTCTCCGTCGACTATCAACTTGGCAAGGCCTTCAGCAATCGCGGTCTTGCCAACCCCGGATTCTCCCACCAACAGCGGATTGTTCTTGCGCCGGCGGGACAGAATCTGGGAAACCCGCTCCACCTCGGGGATGCGGCCTATCAGGGGGTCAATTCGCCCCGCAGCGGCTTCATCGTTCAGGTTCACGGCGTAGCTGTCCAGGGGATTAGCCTCGGGGTCGCCACCCAGCTGATCATCCTCGCCCCGCCGCTCGGGACCCGCCTCGCCTTCGTCACGGGCCACCTTGGAAATGCCGTGAGTAATGTAATTCACCACATCGAGGCGAGCGATGCGTTGCATCTTCAGGAAATACACCGCCTGGCTCTCCTGTTCACTGAAAATGGCTACCAGCACGTTGGCACCGGTGACTTCATCCTTGCCTGAGGATTGCACATGGAATACTGCGCGCTGCAACACACGCTGAAATCCCAGGGTCGGCTGGGTATCCCTTTCCTCGTCTTCTTCGGGGATCAGCGGGGTGGTCGCATCCACGAACTCTGCCAGGTCCCCACGCAATCCACTTATATCTGAGCCACAGGCGTTGAGCACACGGACGGCATCTTCATTGTCGAGCAAAGCCAACAACAGATGCTCCACGGTCATGAACTCGTGGCGTTTGGAGCGCGCATCCCGAAACGCGTCATTCAGTGTTTGCTCCAGATCTTTACTCAACATTGCCTGTCTCCGTAGGGTCTAATCGCCGGCGGCTTCTATCTCACACAGCAGCGGATGCTGGTTCTCCCGGGAGTACCGGTTCACCGCGCCCGCCTTGGTTTCCGCTATATCGCGGGTATATATCCCACAAATTCCCTTGCCCTGGGTGTGTACGGTCAACATCACATGGGTGGCCTGCTCGCGGTTCATGCGGAAAAACACCTCCAGCACCTCCACCACAAATTCCATGGGCGTGTAATCGTCGTTCAGCAGTATAACCTTATACAGGGGCGGATTTTTCAGCTCCGGCTTGGACTCCTGGACCGCAATATCACCGTCCAGATGCTGATCTCCACCCTCGCCGCCGCCTCCCTCGTCCTTGCCAGCTGTGACTCTCATACTATTAATACGAAAAAGTTCGTGCATAGGATCATTATAGGATAATTCGACAGCGGGGACAGTGACCCGTTCATCAACGATTTTCCGAAAAATGCGCCAGAATGACGGGCGCTCCCGGATCGGCGACCTGCCAATACCACCGACCAAAAAAAACCGACCCTGAGGCCGGCTTCTTCAGTACTCCCGGGTTGGGGGTTACCCCATGTGCTTGATAATCTCGGATCCGAACTCGGAGCAGCTCTTCAACTCCGCATCATTCATAAGACGCTCAAAATCGTAAGTGACCGTCCTGGCCTGGATGGCCCCGTTCATGCCGTCTATGATCAGGTCAGCCGCTTCGTTCCAGCCGATATGGCGCAGCATCATCTCCGCTGACAGAATCAGGGAACCGGGATTGACCTTGTCCTGACCGGCGTATTTCGGTGCCGTGCCGTGGGTCGCTTCGAACAGGGCAACGCTGTCACTGAGGTTGGCGCCCGGCGCGATGCCGATACCGCCTACCTGGGCCGCGAGCGCATCCGAGATATAATCCCCGTTCAGGTTGAGCGTAGCGAGAACGCTGTACTCGTCGGGACGGGTCAGGATTTGCTGCAGCATGGCATCGGCGATCATATCCTTGATGATAATTTTCCTACCGGTCACGGGGTTATTGATGCTTACCCAGGGGCCGCCGTCCAGCAACTCCCCACCAAACTCTTGCATGGCCAGTTCGTAACCCCAGTCGCGAAATGCGCCCTCGGTGAACTTCATGATGTTGCCCTTGTGCACCAGGGTGACGCTGGGCAGATCCTGGTGGATACAGTACTGGATGGCCCTGCGGACCAGGCGCTTGGTGCCCTGTTCCGAGACGGGTTTGATGCCAATACCCACACCTTCGGGGAAGCGAATCTTAGTAGCCCCCATCTCGTTGATGATGAAGTCGACCACTTTCTTCGCTTCGTCGCTATTGGCCTCGTATTCAATGCCGGCGTAGATATCCTCGGAGTTTTCGCGGAAGATCACCATATTGCACTTGCCCGGCTCTTTTACGGGCGATGGCACGCCCTCAAACCAGCGCACCGGGCGCAGACACACGTACAGGTCCATCTCCTGGCGCAGGGCAACGTTCAGGGAGCGAAAGCCGCCACCCACAGGCGTCGTCAGCGGGCCCTTGATAGCCACCGCGTACTCCCGGATTGCCGCGAGGGTCTCCTCCGGGAACCAGTCCCCGTCATACAGTTCGGCAGCCTTTTCGCCAGTGTAGATCTCCATCCAGGATATCTTCTTGTCGCCGCCGTAGGCGCGCTCTGTCGCCGCATTGACCACGTCCAGCATAACTGGCGTGATGTCGACACCAATACCATCACCCTCGATATAGGGGATAATGGGGTTGTTGGGGACATTCAGAGAAAAGTCGTCATTTACCGTGATCTTTTCGCCTGCAGAAGGTACCGTAATGTGCCGATAGCCCATAATTTTCTCCGTCCCGGGTGGGGATAAAAACGGCGCAGATTATATCACTCGAGGGCGCAGGGCGCCTGATTTTCAAGATGAAACCTAGCGAGGATCAACGAAAACCCAATGGCAAAACTGTACTTGTTCAATAAGCCGTACCAGGTCCTGAGCCAGTTTACCGACCCGCAGGGTCGCAGCACCCTGTCCGAGCACCTCAAGGATCCGCAGATACGCGTTGCCGGGCGTCTGGATTACGACTCAGAGGGCCTGTTGTTGCTCACGGATAACGGCCAACTACTGCAGCAGATCGCCAACCCCCGACACAAGATATGGAAGACCTACTGGGTGCAGGTTGAAGGCGAGCCGCAGGAATCCATCCTGCAGGACATGCGCCACGGTCTGAAGCTGCAGGACGGGCTCACCCGTCCCGCCCGGGTCAGTCTATTGGCGCAAGCACCTGAACTCTGGCCCCGTGTTCCCCCTATAAGGAGTCGGCGCGAGCAGCCCACCAGCTGGCTGGAGATCAGCATCCGCGAGGGCCGTAACCGCCAGGTCCGGCGCATGACAGCCGCGGTCGGCCACCCTACCCTGCGCCTGGTTCGGGCCCGTATTGGCGACTGGTCCCTGGACGAGTTGCAGCCAGGTGAATACCGCCAACTCGAGGTGAATATGCCCAAATCGGCTGCTGTGCGGCGGCCGAACCGGCAGCTATAATGTGCCGCCATGGATGACTGGTATGCACACGTCACTGTGGCCACACTGGTGGAACAGGACGGCCGCTTTCTGTTGGTGGAGGAACGCAGCAATGGCGACCTGGTTATCAACCAACCCGCCGGACACCTGGACCCGGACGAAGACCTGGTGCAGGCGGCAGTACGCGAAACCCTGGAAGAAACCGGCTGGCATGTAAAGATAGAGGGCGTGCTGGGTATTGCACTTTATACGGCGCCTAACGGTATCACTTACCACCGCACCACGTTCCATGCCCGCGCCCTGGAATGGGAACCCGACCTGGCGTTGGATGCGGGAATAGAGCGCGCACTATGGCTCAGCTATGAGGAAATGCAAGCATACTCTGACAAGATGCGCAGCCCACTGGTGCTGGCTACAGTCGAGCAGTACCGTAACGGCCACCACTATCCGCTGGACTTGATTTATAGCTGATGACCACAGCCATTAGTGTGAGACAGTACACCCACCACAAAGTTATCGTCGGCATGTCCGGCGGTGTCGACTCCTCAGTGTCTGCCCTGTTGCTGCAGCAGCAGGGATACCAGGTGGAAGGCCTGTTCATGAAGAATTGGGAGGAGGATGACGGCACTGAGTACTGCACGGCGTGGGAGGATCTGGCCGACGCGCAGCGGGTGGCAGACACATTGAAAATACCCCTTCACGGGGCCAATTTCGCGGCGGAGTACTGGGACCATGTGTTTGAACATTTTCTGCAGGAGTATCAGGCCGGGCGCACACCCAATCCCGATATTCTCTGCAACCGCGAAATCAAATTTCGGGCGTTTCTGGATTACGCCCTGCTGCTGGGCGCCGACATGATCGCCACTGGCCACTATGTCCGCCGCGGCGAAGCTGACGGCAAGGGCACCCTGCTGAAGGGCATGGACGGCAACAAGGACCAGAGCTATTTCCTACACGCGGTCGCGCACCGGGACCTGGAGCGCACCCTGTTTCCGCTGGGGGAGATAGAAAAACCCGCTGTGCGCCGCATCGCCGAACGGCACGCTCTGGTGACCCACGACAAGAAAGACAGCACCGGCATCTGCTTTATAGGCGAGCGACGCTTCAAGGATTTCCTGCAGCAGTATCTGCCCGCCCAGCCTGGCGACATCCGTGATCTCGCCGGTAGCTTGCTGGGCCTGCACCAGGGCTTGATGTATCACACCATCGGCCAGCGCCAGGGCCTGGGAATCGGCGGTCGCGCCGACCGCGGCGGTGAACCCTGGTACGTGGTGGACAAGGATCTGGAGAACAATGTGCTACTCGTCGCCCAGGGCAACCAGCATCCAGCCCTGTTCAAAACCACGCTGTATGCCAGTCAAATTCACTGGGTGTCCGCAACAGAACCGGCGTTGCCACTAATCTGTACTGCCAAAACCCGCTACCGCCAGGCTGATCAGCCCTGCACCCTGAGCCCCAGTGACCAGGGCTACCGGGTGGATTTCGATTCTCCCCAACGCGCCATCACTCCCGGCCAATCAGTGGTTTTCTACCAGGATGAGCTGTGCCTGGGCGGGGGGATCATAGAGGGAGCTGATTGAGCTGATGCCGGGCAAGTTTGACGAGCAGGTTATGGCCCTGGCGGGTGTCGCCCAGGTCGCACGACTGGTGGAGCAAATCTCCAAGACCGGTGACTATCCGCCCGAGTTTCTCACCCCGATCATCAACAGCCTGTTTGTATTCGATCCGAAATCCACTGCGGATGTCTACGGCGGGGTTACCCACCTGAAACTGGGTTTGCAAAATCTGGCCAATATGCTGGCCAGTCGCGAGACCGCGGAAGGACAGGATATGGTCCGCTACCTGTTCAGCATACTGCATCTGGAGCGCAAATTTGCCGCCGACGCCGGCATGACCGCGGTGGTGCGATCGCGCCTGGAACACACACAATTCAAATCCGACTATTTTGCCAAGCACGTGCACGAGGTATGCCACAGTCTCTCCGGCATTTACCAGGATACCCTGAGTACCTTTAAATTTCGGATCAAAGTGACCGGCAGCATGCAGCAACTGCAAAATGAAACCAACGCGGATGTCATCCGCGCCTTGCTGCTGGCAGGAATACGCTCAGCATTTCTGTGGCGACAGCTGGGCGGGGCTCGCTGGAAACTCGCGCTGCAACGCAAGAAGATGCTGCACAGTGCCCAGAACCTGTCCCGCGAACTGGGTGTGGTGTAAAATCCACCTCCCTTCCTGCTTTCTCTGGAGTTATTGATGAATTTGTCGGCATTGAGCGCAGTCTCTCCCGTGGATGGACGCTACAGCAGCAAGACCAGCGCCCTACGCGAGGTATTTAGTGAATACGGACTGATAAAGCGCCGCGTGTTGGTGGAAATTCGCTGGCTGCAGTGCCTGGCAGCCCATGCGCAGCTGCCTGAAGTGCCCGCCCTCAGCCCCGCCAGCAATGCTCTCCTCGACACTATTGTCGACTCTTTTGATGAGGCTGCAGCGACCCGTATCAAGGAGATTGAGGCTTCTACCAATCACGATGTCAAAGCGGTGGAGTACTTCATCAAGGAACAGTTCAGCGGTGACAGCGAATTGGAGGCCATCGCCGAATTTGTACACTTCGCCTGCACCTCGGAGGACATCAACAACCTGTCCCACGCGCTCATGTTGCGCGACGGAATCGAACAGGTCGTACTGCCGCTGGGCGAACAAATTCTGGACCAACTGGTAAAGCTGGCAAAAGCCTGCAGCGGTGCCGCCATGCTTGCCCGCACCCACGGCCAGAGTGCCAGCCCGACCACCATGGGCAAGGAAATCGCCAATGTGGTGGCACGCCTGCGGCGGCAACTGGCGGCTCTGGCAGAGGTAGAGTATCGCGGCAAGATCAACGGCGCCGTGGGCAATTACAACGCCCACCTGTCCGCCTACCCCGAGTTGGACTGGCAGGACAACGCGCACTCATTTGTTGAGAGCCTGGGCCTGAGCTGGAACCCCTATACTACCCAGATCGAGCCGCACGACTATATCGCCGAGCTGTTTGACATCATGGCTCGTTTTAATACGATCCTGATCGACCTGAATCGGGATATCTGGAGTTATATTTCCATTGGTTATTTCACGCAGAAGACCCTGGCCGGAGAAGTGGGCTCATCCACCATGCCGCACAAGGTCAACCCGATAGATTTTGAAAATTCTGAAGGGAATCTCGGCCTGGCCAACGCCCTGTTCGGTCACCTCTCCGCCAAGCTGCCGATCAGTCGCTGGCAGCGGGATCTGACGGACTCCACAGTTCTGCGCAATATGGGCGTGGCCATCGGTTACAGTGTCATCGCCTATCACTCGGTGCTCAAAGGCCTGGGCAAGCTGGAACTGAATGAGGCGCGTCTGCACGAAGATCTCGATTCCAGTTGGGAAGTTTTGGCAGAGCCAATCCAGACCGTGATGCGCAGACACGGTATCGAGCAGCCCTACGAGAAGCTCAAGGAACTCACCCGCGGCCAGAGCATGACCCGGGAAACCATTCAGGCATTCGTGCAAGGCCTGGATCTTCCTGCGGATGCCAAACAGCGACTGCTGGAGATGACACCCCACTCCTACATCGGCAACGCGGTGCAACAGGCTGATGATATCTAGGGCCTGCTCGTGTACCAGCTACAGAACTTTGACCGCCAGCAATTTCTAAACCAGTACTGGCAACGCGAACCACTGCTGATCAAGAACGCCCTGCCGGGCTTCGAAAATCCGCTGTCAGCAGATGAATTGGCCGGGCTGGCGCTGGAGCAGGAGGTAGAATCGCGTATCGTGCTGCAGTCAGCCTCAGCCTGGGAACTGGTGCAGGGCCCCTTTACGGTCGCCGCTTTCGATCGGGACGAGCCCTGGACCCTGTTGGCGGAACTGGAAAGGACGGGGTGCATTTATGGCGAGTGAAGACTACAGCATCGAGGTCGCAAGCTGGGCTAGCCACCGGGAAACCCTGCGCTCGATTCGCGACCGGGTGTTTATCGAGGAACAAGCGGTGCCCAGTGATATTGAAATAGACGGTCGCGACGAAACTGCCACGCACTTCCTGTTGACCCGCGACAGCGTCGTCCTGGGCTGCGGGCGTCTGCTGGAAGACGGCAAGATAACGCGCCTGGCACTGCTACCGGAGTATCGCGGTGACGGTCTGGGGACAGCACTGCTGGCCTATATAGTCGCGCACGCAAAAGGCCGTGGCCTGGAACGCGTCTATCTGCATGCCCAGGATCAGGCCACGGCTTTCTATCAGCGCGCGGGGTTTGCCGTGCGAGGTGAGGGTTTTGAGGAAGCGGGCATACCGCACCACGCCATGTCACTGTCCTTCGCGACCGCCGGCGCTGACCGGACTGTCTCTGCTGTTGGCTACCCGGAACCCTTCGCCACCCTGGCGGTCGAATTGGTGGCCACCGCCAGGCGCCAGCTGCGAATTTTCAGCCCCAGGCTGGACCATGATGTGTTCGACCGCGAGGCCATGCGCGATGCCATCGCCGCCCTCGCCAGAAACTCCCGTTACTGTGATATCCGCATTTTGATCAGCGATTCAAAACCCATCGTCAAATTGGGCCACCGCCTGCTCACCCTGGCCCAGCGCCTGCCTTCATCGGTACACATCCAGAAACTGAGTGAACACCCGGACCTGCCCGACGACAGTTTCGTTGTGCGCGACAGTGACGGCACCCTCTACAAACCGCTTGACGCAGATCGGGAGGGGTTTTACGAACCGCATTCACGGACTTCCGCCAAGCGCTTTATCGAGCAGTTTGATGAGCTTTGGCAGCGGAGCCGGCCGGACCCGGAGCTGCGTAGACTCGGGCTCTGAAACCTGCCTCAGTCGCTCTCGTAATCCCAGATGATACCGACCTGGTTGTCCTCATAGACCACCGGCCACACCCGCAATGGGCGGCAGGGCTGATCACTGGCGTGCAGTAGCTCTCCACTGCGCAGGGAGAACTGGTAGTTATGCAGCGGACATTGCACTACCTCCCCCGCTATCCGGGCCGCCTCCAGCGGATGCTCGCGATGGGGACACAGGGCTTCAATCACGAAACATTCCCCCTCTCGCTGCAACAACAACAGCGTGTGAAACTCGACTCGGTAGTGCCGGGTATAACCGTCGTGCAGGTTGATGAGTTTTTCCAGAGCAATGAAACGCATCAGTCAGAGCCCCGTATGTGCAGGGAAACCGGGGGCTTGTGCAGGAAAACCGAGGGCTGGCTCCTGCTACTACAGGCAGTCGATGATGCGACGCGCCGCGGCATAGGGTGTCATTGTTTGCGCCAGCACCTGCTGTTCCAATTCCGGTAACAGCCGTTTGGCGGCGTTGTTCTGCGTAAGTTTCAGCTGCAACATCTCGTTGATCAGGTGGCGCATCCAGTCCCGGGCCTGGCGGTCACGCTTGGTCTGGAAAGCCTGTTCCCGTTTTACCTGTTGTTCATACTCCAGCACCATGTTCCAGACCCCATCGATATTTTCCCGCTGCAGGGCAGAGCAGGTCATCACCTGGGGCGACCAGTGCAAGGCATGACGCAACAGGGTCATGGCTGCGGTGTAGTGCTTGAGAGTCATGCTGGCCAGGTTAACGCTCTCGCCGTCGGCCTTGTTGATAACCAGCGCATCCGCCAGTTCCATGATTCCCTTTTTAATACCCTGCAACTCGTCACCCGCATTGGGCAACATCAGAACCATGAAGAAGTCGACCATACCCGCGACTTCATATTCGGACTGGCCCACACCCACTGTTTCGACCAACACCACGTCGTAACCCGCCGCTTCGCACAGCAGCATCGTCTCGCGGGTCTTCTGGGCGACTCCACCCAGCGCACCTTCTGCGGGGGATGGCCGAATAAATGCGGCATCATGACGCGACAATTCTTCCATACGGGTTTTGTCGCCGAGTATTGAGCCACCGGCTATGGGTGAACTGGGATCCACGGCGAGCACCGCCACGCGCTTGCCCTGTTCTATCAAATGCAAACCGAAGGCTTCAATAAAGGTGGATTTGCCCACCCCGGGTATGCCGGTGATACCGATGCGAATGCTGTTGCCACTCAGCGGCAGGGTCTGTTCCAGAATGGACTGGGCCTGCTCGCGATGCTCTTCGAGCCTGCTTTCTACCAGGGTAATCGCCTTGGCCAGGGCCCGGCGATTACCGTGGCGCAATGCTTCCAGGTCGAAACCAGGGTTCATCACTGGCGCCGCTTAGCCAGTTTGCGCTGCGTTTACCGCGGTCAGAACCTCACGCGCACACTGGGGTATGGGTGTGCCGGGGCCGAATATGCACTTCACACCAGCGCCGTACAAGACAGCATAGTCCTGTCGCGGGATAACCCCACCCGCGATCACGATAATGTCGTCGGCGCCCTGCTTGCGCAGTTCCTCAACCAGTTGCGGCACCAGGGTTTTGTGACCCGCTGCCAGTGAGGAAGCGCCCACCGCATGCACATCGTTCTCGATGGCCTGGCGTGCAACTTCTTCCGGAGTGGAAAACATGGGGGAAAGATCAATATCGAAACCCACATCCGCGAAAGCCGTGGCGATCACTTTAGCACCGCGATCGTGCCCGTCCTGGCCCATCTTGCACACCAGCATGCACGGGCGGCGGCCATACTGGTCGACAAAGGTCTCGATATCAGCACTGATGCCTTGCCAGTCCGCGTCCTGGTAAAAAGCCGCGCCGTAGACACCGGACACGGTCTGGGCCTGGGCGCTGAAGCGACCAAATTCTTTCTCCATGGCGTCGGATACCTCCCCAACGGTGGCCCTGCGCCGGCTGGCTTCAATCGCCAGTTCCAGCAGATTGCCCTCCCCGCTGTGTGCACACTGGAAAATTTGCTCCAGTATGTCCTCGACTGCCTGCTGGTCGCGCGCTTCACGCAAGGCGGCCAGCCGTACCAGTTGGGATTCACGCACGACCTCATTGTCGATCTCGAGGATTTCCACCGCTTCCTCTTCCGCCAGTGTATATTTGTTCACCCCGACAATCACATCCTCGGCACGGTCGATGCGGGCCTGCTTCCTGGCAGCCGCCTCCTCTATGCGCAATTTGGGTAGCCCTGTCTCAATAGACTTGGCCATACCGCCCTGCCGTTCGACTTCCTCAATCAACTCCCAGGCCTTGTCAGCAATTTCCTGGGTCAGGGATTCCATCATGTAGGAGCCACCCCAGGGATCTACCACATTGGTGATACCGGATTCTTCCTGGATGATGAGCTGGGTGTTGCGGGCGATCCGCGCGGAAAACTCCGTCGGCAGTGCAATGGCTTCGTCCAGGGCATTGGTATGCAGGGACTGGGTGCCACCAAAGACCGCGGCCATCGCCTCTATCGTGGTGCGTACCACGTTGTTGTAGGGGTCTTGCTCAGTGAGCGACCAACCGGAAGTCTGGCTGTGGGTGCGCAGCATGGAGCTCTTCGGATTCTCCGGGTTGAACTCGCTCACGATTCGCGCCCACAACAGGCGGGCGGCGCGCAGCTTGGCGATCTCCATGTAGAAATTCATACCGATGCCCCAGAAAAAGGACAAGCGCGGTGCAAACTGGTCGATACTGAGGCCTGCCGCCAGCGCAGTGCGGATGTACTCCTTGCCGTCAGCCAGGGTGTAGGCCAGTTCCAGTGCCGCGTTCGCACCCGCTTCCTGGATGTGATAGCCGGAGATAGAGATGGTGTTAAAACGCGGCATGTGTTGCGTGCAGTAGGCAAGGATATCGCCGATGATTTTCATACTGGGCGCAGGTGGGTAGATATAGGTGTTGCGGACCATGAACTCCTTGAGGATGTCGTTCTGGATGGTCCCGGCCAATTGCTCCTGGCTCACCCCCTGCTCCTCCGCGGCGGCGATATAACCCGCCAGTATCGGCAGTACCGCCCCGTTCATGGTCATGGACACGGATACCTTATCCAGTGGAATCCCATCAAACAGGATTTTCATATCCTCAATCGAATCGATGGCGACACCGGCCTTGCCCACGTCACCGGTCACTCGCGGATG
>JAPUKZ010000349.1 GCA_027295405.1 Gammaproteobacteria bacterium | reverse complement strand
CGCCGCCAGTGCGGGGGGAATATCGCGAACGACATCGCCGATGCCACCCACCTTACCACCAGGTCTTGCATCGTTTTCGGCCGCCACCATGAGTATTTTCACTACAGAACTTCCATCAACTGTACTGCCCTGATCTTATGCTTCAGGTTATCACGTCCGGTTTGCTGCGCCCGGTATACTTCTGAATACCGGCAATTTGATCAGCGGCGTCAATCAGCGGGGCCAATGCTTTTTGTGGTTCCTGTCCGAACAGAGTCGGGTCGTTTTGATAGCGGTCCAGATAAACCCGCAGGGTTGCACCCTGGGTACCAGTGCCGGAGAGGCGGAGCACTAGTCGCCCACCATTGTCAAAATAAATCCGGATACCCTGGGCAGTTGATTCACTGCCATCAACGGGGTCGCTGTATCGAAAGTCATCGGCAGACTCAATAACCAGTCCGGCGAACTTCTGCCCGGGAAGATCAGCCAATCGTTCCCGTAACGCGGCAATCATCTGTAGCGCACTGGCGCCGTCCACGCCCTCGTAATCGTGGCGGGTAAAATAATCACGGCCATACTGTGCCCAGTGGTTTCTCACGATCTCGCAGAGGGGTTGCTGTTTCACAGCAATCAAATTGAGCCAGAACAGTACGGCCCAAAGCCCATCTTTTTCCCGAATATGATCTGAACCCGTACCAAAACTCTCCTCACCACAGAGCGTTATTTTCCCCGCATCCAACAAGTTACCAAAAAACTTCCAACCGGTGGGGGTCTCATAACTTGTGATCTGCAGTCTTTTGGCAACCCGGTCAGCCGCCCGGCTGGTTGGCATGGATCTGGCCACACCGGCAAGGCCCCGGGCGTAGCCCGGTATCAACGAGGCATTAGCCGCCATTATCGCCAGGCTATCGCAGGGGTTCAGGTAAAAGCCCTTGCCGTGGATCATATTGCGGTCGCCATCGCCATCCGAGGCGGCGCCAAAATCCAGCGGGTCATCACCATTTAGCAATGCCACGAGCTCATGGGCGTGAACCTGGTTGGGATCGGGGTGACCACCGCCAAAATCTTCCAGGGGTACCCCATTAATCACCGTACCCGCTGGTGCGCCAAGCCGATTTTCAATGATCTCCCTGGCGTAGGGGCCGGTAACAGCATGCATGGCGTCAAAACACATGCGGAACTTACCCCTGGTCAGCAGCGCGGCCATACTGTCAAAATCAAACAGTGACTCCATCAGTTCGGCATAGTCTGCAACAGGGTCAATGACTTCTACCCGGGTGTCCGCCAATTGATACAGTTGCTGTTGATCAAGGTCCATATCCTCGGTTTCCAGGGTCAGATACTGGTCAACTGAGAGTGTTTGCCGATAGATCTCATCGCTCAGCTTTTCCGTTGCAGGTCCGCCATTTTCGGCATTGAATTTAATCCCGAAATCTCCATCCGGGCCGCCGGGATTGTGACTGGCGGACAGGATAATACCGCCACAAGCTCGCTGTTTTCGAATAATACAAGACGCAGCCGGAGTCGACAGAATCCCCCCCTGCCCCACTAACAACCGGGAGAAACCACTGGCTGCGGCCATGCGGATGATTACCTGAATCGCCTGCCGGTTGTAGAAACGACCGTCGCCGCCGATAACCAGCGTCTTGCCGGCACAGGGAGCAATGGTGTTAAAAATTGCCTGTACAAAATTCTCGAGGTAACCGGGCTGCTGGAATTCCACCACTTTTTTCCGCAAGCCGGAAGTTCCCGGTTTCTGGTCTTCAAATTTTCGGCCTGGAATGTATTTTACCCGCATGAATTCTCTCCAATACCATCGAGGTCGCCGTGACTACAAGGTGGTGTTATGCCCGGCTAATTCGCACACATCAGCGTGCCGGACCTAGGCGTAACCTTCCGGTTGCCCCAGCATACCCCGTGTCACCAGCACCACACCCCTGCCGGTCACCCTGAAGCCCCTGGCTTTATCCTGTTCATGATCGACACCGATCTCGGTTCCCTCGGGAATGTTACAACTGCGATCAATAATGGCCTTTCGAATTTTACAACGACGGCCAATCACCACATCGGGCAATATTATGGACTGCTCAATGTCGGTGTAGCAGTCTACCCGTACATTGGAAAACAGCAGTGATTTACGCAGATTCGCCCCGGAGATAATACAGCCGCCGGAAACCGTGGAGTCCACCGCCATTCCGCGACGATCATCCTCATCAAATACAAACTTGGCTGGCGGCAACTGTTCCTGGTAGGTCCAGATCGGCCAATCGACGTCGTAAAGATTAAGCGCGGGTTTGAGTGAAACCAGTTCCATATTGGCCTCCCAAAATGAATCCAGGGTGCCCACATCACGCCAATAAGCCCGCGCCTTCGTAACCGGGTCCCGGAACGGCGAGGCATACACTTTATAGTCTTTAATAATGGAAGGGATAATGTCACCACCAAAGTCATGGTTTGAATCGGGGTTTGCTGCATCTTTCAGCAATTGTTCAAACAGGAACTCGGTGTTAAAAATATAGTTGCCCATGGACGCCAGCGTTAGCTGTTCCTCGCCCGGCAGCGGCGTCGGATTAGCTGGCTTTTCCTCAAAGCCAATCACACGACCGTCTTCATCCACGCTCATCACGCCAAAGGCGCCGGCGGCTTCTTCTATCGGCACTTCGAGACAGGATACCGTCATATCCGCACCTCTCTCGACGTGCTCTGCCAGCATTTCGCCGTAGTCCATCTGGTAGATATGATCGCCGGACAAAATCATCACATACTTCGGTTTTTCCGCCCGGATGATATCGATATTTTGGTATACCGCATCGGCGGTGCCCTGATACCAATCCTCGGAATAACGCTGGGAAGCTGGCAGGATTTCAATAAACTCGCCCAATTCTTTCTTAAAGTGACTCCAGCCCCGCACCAGGTGGCGCACCAATGAATGTGACTTGTACTGGGTGAGTACCCCGACTCGCCGAATGCCGGAATTGATACAGTTTGACAGGGGAAAATCGATAATGCGGTATTTGCCGCCAAAATACAGCGCCGGTTTTGCCCGCCAGTCTGTCAATTCATAAAGTCGCGACCCTCGCCCTCCAGCCAATACCAGGGCGAGCGTGTCTTTTGTCAAGCGGCTAACATACCGGGGGCTTGAATCTGAGGGACGGTTCTTGTCAATCTCCACACTTGTTCTTTCACTTGAACTTGTATCAACCATGATTATCTCCTGCTCACGCACAGAACGAGGACGCGGCCTCACAAACGCCAAATTTCTTCACTGTATTCCCGGATGGTTCTGTCACTGGAAAAGTGTCCACTGGCCGCCGTGTTGTAAATACTCATGCGGGTCCAGGCCTCGGTATCCCGATACGCCTGGGAAACCGCCTGTTGAGTGTCAATATAGCCGCGGAAATCCGCCGCGATCATCCATGGGTCATGCTCACTACGAATGGACGCAACAATCGGATCAAAAATACCGGGCTCAAACAGGTTGAAATGACCACTTTCCAGCAACTGCATCACACGTGAAAAATCCTTGTCCGACGCAATAGCGGCATCCGGGTCGTAGTGTTGACGCGCTGCGACAACCTCGTGTGCTTGCAGTCCAAAAAGGAAAAAGTTTTCCTCTCCCACGGCCTCACGAATTTCTATGTTAGCGCCATCCAGCGTGCCGATGGTTGGCGCGCCATTCATCATAAATTTCATATTCCCGGTGCCCGATGCTTCCTTACCGGCCGTGGAAACCTGCTCAGACAGATCGGTGCCGGGACAAATCACTTCCATCGAGGTAACCCGGTAGTTCGGCAAAAACGCCACGCGCAGCCAGGGCCGCAGGCGAGGGTCTTTATTGATTACCGCCGCCACATTGTTAATCAGCTTTATAATGGTTTTAGCCATGGTATAGCCCGGGGCCGCCTTACCACCAATCAACACACAGCGGGGCTGCAGGCCTTCCACATCACCGCGAACCACTCGATCATACAGATGAATAACATGCAGTACGTTGAGCAGCTGTCGCTTGTATTCGTGTATACGTTTCACCTGGACATCAAACAGCATGGAGGGATCAAACTGCACGCCGCACTCCTGCTGCACCAGATCTACCAGCCGTTTTTTATTGACCTGTTTCACTTCTCGCCAGCGAGCGCAAAATGCTTCGTCGTCGGCAAAGGGACGCAGCCTTGCGATGTCGTCAAGATCAGTAATACATAACTCGCCGATCACTTCTGAAACCAGCCCGGTCAATCCCGGGTTGGCCTGGACCAGCCAGCGACGCGGGGTGACGCCGTTGGTTTTGTTATTGAATTTTTCCGGCCAGAGTTCGTAGAAGTCCAGGAACAGGCCTTCCTTCAATAACTGGGTATGCAAGGCGGCAACCCCATTGACAGAATAACTGCCGACGAGGGCGAGATAAGCCATACGTAGCTGGGGGTGATCGCCCTCCTCAATAATCGATAGTCGTTGCTGACGCGCCACATCACCCGGCCAGCGTTCAGCCACCTGCACAAGAAAACGCGCGTTAATCTCATAAATAATACCCAACAGCCTGGGCAGTAATTCAGCAAAGAGGGCTACTGACCATTTTTCCAGGGCTTCCGGTAACAGGGTATGGTTGGTGTAGGCCATGGTGCTACTGGTAATGTCCCAGGCTTCATCCCACCCCAGCAGGTAATCATCCATTAGCAAGCGCATCAACTCCGCTACCGCAACGGAGGGATGCGTATCATTCAGTTGAAAACAATTTTTCTCTGCGAACCGGTCAAAGTCATCACCATTGTGCTTTACCCAGCGATTCAATACATCCTGAAGGCTGGCCGACGCCAGGAAATATTGCTGTCGCAGGCGCAACTCCTTGCCGCTCTCGCTGGCGTCATTGGGGTACAGCACCATGGTGATCTGTTCCGCCAGGTTCTTGGCCGCCACGGCTTCCGTATAGCTACCGGCATTAAATTCATCCAGGTTAAATTCGTCGGTGGCCTCCGACTTCCACAGGCGCAGAGTATTCACGGTTTCATTGCGATAGCCTGGCACTGGCACGTCGTAAGGCACCGCCAGCACATCTTGAGTGTCGGTCCAGCGCGCACGCTGGCGACCCGCGTGATCGGCGTAGTAATCGGCATGACCAAAAAACTTTACCCGCACAGTGTTCTCGGGGCTTTCAATTTCCCAGGGGTTGCCATCCCGCAGCCAGTGATCGGGGCATTCCACCTGGTGACCATTATCGATTTTCTGATGAAACATCCCGTATTCATAGCGAATGCCGTAACCGGTGACCGGCAATTGCAGGCTGGCACAGCTGTCGAGAAAGCAGGCTGCCAGCCTACCCAAACCTCCATTACCCAGTCCCGCATCCAGTTCTTCCTGAGCCACCTCCTCCAGCGTGCATGCATAGTTGTTCAAGGCCTGGCGAACAGGTTCTTCCAGGTCGAGATTGATTACAGCATTGCTCAGCGTGCGACCCATCAGAAACTCCAGTGACAGGTAATTGATACGCCTGGGTTGCTCTGCCATATAGCGATCACGGGTAGCGCGCCAACGCTCAATCAAGCGATCCCTGATGGTGTGAGCAAGGGCATGAAACATATAGCGATGCGATTCGCCACCCTCATCTCGACCCAGCGTCAAACTAATGTGTCGATCGAGATCTTCGGCTACCTGCTTTTCATCCATGCCCAGCGGAGTTATTGCATCATTGCAGACATTTACACTTTTGTTCATTAATCAGGCTTCCCTCTTACCCTAACTATAGTCGCAACTCAGGATCGCGA
>JAPUKZ010000348.1 GCA_027295405.1 Gammaproteobacteria bacterium | reverse complement strand
GACCGCCTGGCGCCACCCAAACACTCGCGCCTGCTCTGGGATCACTGGGACCGATGCCAGATCCACTGGTTCCCCGGCAACCATATTATTCACCTTGACCAGGGCAAATACCTGAAAGAAATGCTCGCCTTTATGCAGGGTATTGATTTTCGATGAAGCTTTATCAAAAATAGTTCATTGCACGACGTTGTAGGTATCCTCTAACCCCAGGGACTTGATGATCAGATGAAAAATACACGTATGAAGCCGCTGGATGCGGTGTGGCTAATGATGGAGTCTGCGGATACGCCCATGCATGTGGGTGTGCTGGCTATCTTCCAGCAGCCGCGCAACACATCTCGGGACTATTTGAGCCAGTGGGCGGCGCAGATGCGTGAATCGCGCAAGCTGGTCGCTCCCTGGAATTATCGATTGTCCGGGAGTGGCGGGGCATCAATCAGTCCGCGATTGGAGGAAGAACAGAATTTTGATCTGGATTACCACTTTCGCCATTCCGCCTTGCCACTACCGGGGGGAGAGCGCGAACTGGGCGTCATGGTATCGCGGTTGCACAGCAATGCCCTGGACAGAACGCGGCCGCTGTGGGAATTCCACCTGATAGAGGGCCTGGAGCGTGACCGTTTCGCGTTCTACCTGAAGATCCATCACGCCCTGGTGGACGATGTGAATGGTATCTCCATGATGATGTCGGCGCTGTCCAAGAGTGCCAGGCGGCGCAATATGCCTCCCCTGTGGGCGCAGCCGTTGCATGCTGCAGGGCTGGGTGACGAGGAGGATTTAGCGGACAGCGAGCGCCGGGGTGGCCTTTCTGATCTTGCCCGGTCGATGGCCTCCCTCAGCAAGGCGAGCTCGGGTTTTTTACGCAACGCGTTCAACACTGAACCGCCACATCAACTCGCAGCGTCGCTTCGCCACCCAACAACTCGAGCAGGCGCGTATCGAGCGGCTGGCAGCAGCGACCGACAGCACGCTCAACGAGATCCTGGCCTACCTGTGTGGCAGTTCCCTGCGGCGCTTTTTCAAGGAGTACAACGCCCTGCCGGACGAGTCACTGATCGGTGCCCTGCCCGTTTCCCTGCAGGAGCGCAGTGAGCGCCTGCCCGGTAACGCTATTGCCGGTATACGGGTTGCCCTGGGCACTCATGTCGGCGACCCGCTGGCGCGGCTGGAGGCGGTCAAGGCCTCGATGCAGACAGTGCGTGAAGATCGAGAGTCATTGCCGGAAGCGGCTGTCACCCCCTATGTAATGATGCGCGCCGCACCGGTTTACGCCAGCCAGATGCCGGGGCTAGGGCGGTTCATTCCACCCCTTTTCAACCTGAGTGTGTCGAACACCCCGGGTCCTGACAAGCCGCAATACTTTAATGGCGCCCGCCTGGAAGCGATCTACCCGATGGGCCAGCTGATGCAATTCAGCGCCCTGAGTATTGATTGCGTCAGTTATGCAGGCAGCTTGAATATCGGCTTCACCGGTGCGCGTGATACCCTGCCTCACCTGCAGCGTATGGCGGTCTACACGGGCAAGGCCTTGAGTGACCTGGAAGAACTGGTGCTGACTGCGGAGGACGCGCTATGAACAAGCTCGCTAAATTTGCCCTGGACCAGGGTCTGGCTCTCAATCAGCGCGTGTCTGCAACCGCCGCCAACGGCGTCGACTGGCTGTTCAAGCGCGACACCCTGATCAAGTCCGGCCGCACCTGGTTCGAGCTGGTGCACGACGGTGACCTGATGGCGGTGCGTTACTACGAACTGCCGGAGGATGACGAGATCGAGCTGGTCGACGGTAGCCGCAAACCCATTGAACGCAAACAGCATGCCGTGCCGCTGGTCCTGGTTCCACCCCTGGGGGTGACCACCGAAGCCTTCGACCTGATGCCCCAGCGCAGCCTGGTGCGCTACATGGTGGCCGCCGGCTTCAAGGTGTACCTGGTGGACTGGGGCAAGCCCAAGAAAGAGCACGGCCACCTTAACCTCAAGGATTACTCCTACTCCATGCTGGGTACCGCGTTGGCAAAGATACGCAGGCATTCCGGCAGCGAGGACGTGTCGCTGATGGGATGGTGTATGGGCGGCCTGCTGTGTCTGTTGCACCAGGGGCAGGTGCAGGACAAGCGCATTCGCAACATCATCACCGTGGCCAGTCCTATCGACCTGGAAAGTGGCAGCAGCATGATTGCGAACCTGGCGGGTGCCGCGCAGGCCCTCAATGGCCCCGCGCAATTGGTGAGCAGTTATTCGAATTTGCGACTCAACACCCTGGACCCGGCGCGCTTGTCCCTGCCCTCCTGGATGACCACGCTAGTGTTCAAGATGACCGATCCTGTGGGCAGCGTCACCACCTACTGGGATCTGGTTACCCGACTGTGGGATAGGGAGTTTGTGGAATCCCATTCCACCACCTCGGATTACCTGAACAACATGTTGATGTACCCCGGTGGCGTACTCAAGGATATGGCGGTGAAAGTGATCGCTGATGGCCAGTTGGCCAAGGGCAGGGTGGAAGTCGGCGACAACCTGGCGGAGCTGGATGCCATCGAATCCAACCTGCTGGCATTTGCCGGCAAAACCGACCACATCGTGCCGCCGGAGATCGCAGCCAAGAGCGTCGAGATTGTCGCCTCTAAAGACAAGGAATTCCGCATCGTTCCCGGCGGGCATATGGGCGTGATTATCGGCAGCAAGGCACAGAACGCGGTGTGGGCCCAGTCCGCCGAGTGGTTGGCCAAACGCTCCGGTAAGGCGCCGGCCAGAGCCAAACGCAAGGCGCGTACAACTGCAAAAGCTCGTCCGCGTCGTAACAAGAAAACGGCGTAAATCCGGCGCTAGACCTGGCAGTCGCCTTGCAAGGCGGTCGGGGTATTGCCCCTATACAGTGGAGTTCGCTCGCACAGGCAGCAGTCGGCGCGGGGTATCGATGATGATTTGCCTGAGAATTTTTTTCTGGTAAGCGGATAGCTGGCGCATGCTCTCCAGTGCCGGGAACTGCGCCAGCACCCGCACCATATCCTGGATCAGCGCCATGCGCGGAAGACCCCGGTAAATGCCCAGGTACGACCCGATCATTGCGGTCAGCGATCGCGTCAAGTGCATGTAATCGGCACGAATGACGATGCCCTGCCGGCTGAGGGTGGCAGCCAGGTTGATCGCCAGCTGCGCACGTTTGATCAGTCCGTCCTGGCCTTCGGTGTAAATCGTGCGGAGAAAATCGTAACCGAGGGGCTTGATATCGGCATCTGCCAGGGTTTGTTCCACCAGTTTGGTGAGTTCGTTGCGCGAGGCGGCCATCTTCTCACCGTCCGAGGCGAGTCCGATCATGGCGTCGGCGATGGCTTCGGCATCGCCGACAAGAACGGACTGAAGGTACTTGAGAACCGGCTGCCAGATCGTACTAATGTCGACCGTATTGCCCCAGTCGATGAAATACAAGCGCGCCTGCTCGTCTACCAGC
>JAPUKZ010000347.1 GCA_027295405.1 Gammaproteobacteria bacterium | reverse complement strand
CACTGATAGGAGACAGCGACATCACCAGTTTAATCAGTACACAGGCTGAAAGCTTTTGTCCGCAACTGCTGTCCCGTCGTGACCAGTTGGTGAGATTTGGAACTGCCGCCTGGTAGTTTCTTTGCCGGCAATGTCGTGGATTACTGACTACACTTTGACACTAACACCAACAGACGGAGCCAGTAAGCATGACGATTGAAGCACTACGCACCGAAGATTCACGCTTTGCCGTTCTACCGGCATTTCCCTACCAGCCTAACTATATCGATGACCTTGCCGGCTACGAAGGCTTGCGTATGGCTTATATAGATGAGGGCGATTCCGCCGCAGAAACAGTCTTTCTCTGCCTGCACGGGGAACCTACCTGGAGTTACCTGTATCGCAAGATGTTGCCGGTGTTTACCGCCGCGGGACACCGGGTGATAGCGCCAGACCTGTATGGCTTTGGCCGTTCCGACAAACCGGTAGACGATGCCCAGTACACCTTTGATTTCCATCGCAACAGTCTGCTGCGCCTGCTGGAACGGCTAGACCTGCATGGTGTGGCCCTGGTATGCCAGGACTGGGGTGGCCTGCTGGGCTTGACCCTGCCCATGGAGATGCCGGACCGGTTCACGCGCCTGTTGGTGATGAATACCGCCATGCCTGTGGGTGAACCCATTTCAGAGGGTTTCGAGGCCTGGAAACAATTCGCAGCCATGGCAGCTGAAATACCCGTGTCGGGGATACTGGCCATGGATGGGCGAGAGGCGGTAGATATCATGGATATCCTGGCCTATGCCGCGCCCTTTCCCGACAACCGCTACAAGGCTGGTGTACGCCGCTTTCCCCAACTGGTACCCGTGCTGCCTGGCATGGACGGCATTGAGCACGAACAGCGCGCCCGCCAGTTCTGGTCGGAACAATGGAGCGGGGACAGCTTCATGGCCATTGGCATGCGCGATGGCGTGCTGGGAGAGCCGGTGATGCGCGAACTGCGCAGCCAGATTCGCGGTTGTCCCGAGCCGATGCTGGTGGAGGAGGCGGGGCACTTTGTGCAGGAGTACGGCGAGGCCATCGCCCAACGCGCCCTGGCCCACTTCAGTTTAGAGGGTCCAGGATAGGGCAACTCGCCATAAACCAGGCAGCTCGGCGTCGACTATTCCATGGAGATTACTATTTTGCCCCGTGCGTGCCCTTCTTCCGAGTAGCGGACCGCCGAAAGACCCTGCCCCCAGCGAGGCAGGAAAGTGTTCAGCCTGCTACCGCGCGCCTGCTACCGCGCGCCTGCTACCGCGCGCCTGCTACCGCGCGCCTTCAGGGAGGAGTAGACCACCTTGCCAGTGGAACTCAATGACAGGCGAGGAACGGCCACGGCGGGGCGGCTCGCCCGCGAAAAAATCGATTATTCGTGCCTTTGAACACGGCGACATCAACCAGTATGTACAGTGGTCTGTGGGCAAACGTCCACAGGAGGAGTTATATAAACTGAGTGATGACCCGGAGCAGCTGAATAATCTGGCAGCCGATCCGGTTTTTGGTGAAATAAAATCCGGGATGCGAGAGATACTGTTTACGCGGCTAACCCAGGACAATGATACCCGTATTAGCGGGGGTGACATCTTCTGGCCGGCTGTTGAAATTCAACAGCCGGCCAGTGTAGCTTGACCAAGGTGCCCCTTTGTTACTCACCGAACCTGCTTGATCATATAGTCTACCGCGGCACGTATCTCCCGGTCCGAACAATCATCACAATGGCCCTTTTCCGGCATTGCGTTGAACCCGTTGATAGAGTTCGCATAGAGCACTTTCTTACCTTTGCCTATTCGTGTTTGCCAGTCTTCTTTAACGGCCAGACGAGGAATCCCAGGAATATTTTGACTATGGCAACTGCTGCAGACAGAAAGATAGACTTGCTTACCGGTTCGTTTTCCAGCGACCACTTTGTCTTTGGGTCGACCTGCATCACGCCAAAGCCTGAATAGTTTCCCGTTCTCCACCAGAATCCAAATGGAACCATCACTGGCAACCTTTATGTCCCTGACACGCCCATCAATTTCCGTCAGTATCTTAACTTCTGACTTAATCTGGCCCTTATGCAGATCTAGCTTACTCACAGTCCTCGCTCTCAAGGCTCCGACCAATAGATGACCGTCCCATTCTTTAAACATCTCTCCCCTGTAGATTTCAATAGGCGAAGTAGCAATGGATGGAAGGTAATAATACAGGGGCTGCTCAAAAAGGTCGTTTTCGGTTCCAAGCCCTATCTTCTTGTACCTATAATTCATGCCATAGCCAATGACGGGCCAGCCATAATTTCTGCCAGCGCGGATGATATTCACTTCGTCGCCGCCCATGGGCCCATGTTCAGTTTCATACAAAATGTTAGTGATTTTGTCCTGAACCAGTCCTTGCGGATTGCGAACGCCAAGGGCATAAATCGCTGGATGAATGCCATTTTTGTCATCAATAAATGGGTTGTCACTGGGTATAGAGCCATCACCCTTTATACGAACAATTTTTCCGTTAGTGTATTCACCTCTCTGGGCATGTTCCCGTTTAGAACGATCACCCAGGCCGATATATAAGAAGCCATCGGTGCCATACACTAAAGCGCCCCCAAAATTAGATGAAGATTTTTCAAAGGGATGGGCTACGAAGATTTCTTCAACATTTTCCAGGCGGTTTCCAATAAGCTCGGCCCTTGAGATAGCAGTGGCGAACCTTTCTTCAGTGGGTTTCTGGATGACATAACTGAGGTAAATGAGGTGATTTTGTTGGAACTCGGGGTGCAAGACGACATCAAGTAAACCACGCTGGCCTTTACCGGTAGAAATTGCTGGCAGTCCTGAAATATTTACTATTTCACCATCGCTGATATTGAGTTGTTTTAACGCACCTTTAAACTCAGTAAGCAGAATCCGATTGTCATCCATAAACTCGAATGCCCAGGGCAGCTGAAGTTTGTCGGCGACAATGTCCAGTTTGGCTTCTCGAACGTTAACCGCCGCAAGTGTGGGCAATCCCCCACAGTAGGATTTTGGTTGCCCGGGTCTTGTTTTTTGACCCACGGGAAGACACTCAGGACCAAGCGCTCGCACTGCCTTAACAACTGAACTACCTTGTGCCTTTATCGTTGGCTCATCAGTGTTAAACATAATGGCACTGCCAGCGACGAGCGCTATGACGGCTCCAAATACTGTGTATTTGGTAAGTCGATTCAAAGCAAAATTCCTTGCGGCACTGGTGGAAAAGATGGAGCAGTTTAGCTGTCCTCATCGTTAATTTCCACAATGCGGCGGGCCTATAGCTCGCGCAACACAGTCAACGGCGGACTGGACACCGCGCGACAATTCCAGTCACCCAACAGGCCGATTAACAACATCCCGACGGCGGGCCCCAGCAACCAAAGTATAGGAAGTACTAAGGGGATGTTGT
>JAPUKZ010000346.1 GCA_027295405.1 Gammaproteobacteria bacterium | reverse complement strand
GAACCTGCTTCATTGCTGGTTCAGAGCGCCGCCTCACTATAGTGCCGCGCTCTGGTACTGACTCGGCAAACGAACAGCGCCACCACCTGCACCGTTGACCAAACGGCTTCCGGTAGAGACTGGAAGTTCACAGCATGCGTCGACCAACTAATCGTTCAGCACACAGCGTATACCGTCAGGGTGACCGATCAGGCCGGCACACATATTGCAATGAGTGCAGCCGTTAACGTAGGCAGCCTGTTCTTTGCGCAAGTTCTTGACTAAATCGGGATCGTTGATCAAGCCCCTGCCCAATTGCACAAAATCAAATTCCTGCATCGCGGTTTCAAAGCTCTCGACGGTACAGGCACCGCCGATATACACCAGTTTGCAATCGACCCGGTCGCGCACCCGCCTGGCGCCATCGAGAAAATACAGCTCCTCATAGGGATATTTTTTAAACATGATCGGGCTCATTATCCGCAAGCCCAACTTCATCAAGGGATTGGTTTCGGTTTCGAGCATACCCTTGACGATGCTGTCACCGCGAAACATCAGCATGGGGTTCATGCTGCTGGTACCGCCGCTGGGGATCAGTGCATCGATACCGCCCTGGTCGAGCATGGCGGCGACCTCTATCGCCTCGTCGATCTTCAGGCCGCCTTTTACCCCATCGGTGAGACCCATTTTCCCGAGCAGAGGGAAGTCATCCCCAACTGCCTTACGCACCGATTCCAATACCATCAGCGGAAACCGCATACGATTTACCAGGCTGCCGCCGTACTGATCTGTGCGTTTATTGGTTTTGGGGCTGATAAATTGGCTCATCCCGTAACCGTGACCGAAGTGCAGTTCCAGAGCGTCAAAACCCACCGACTTCATCAACACCGCGGCATCGTAAAAGCATCGCACTACGTGGTCGATATCGGCCTGTTGCATGGCACCTACGAAGGGTATCCCGTAGGGCAGGCCACCGAGATTCAGGGCGAAAGAAGGTCCCAGGGGGCGTTTCTTCTGCAGCTTGCTGTTCTGGGAAAAACCACCGCAGTGGGCCATCTGGCCGGATACCTTCGCCCCGGACTCATGCATGGCACGGGTAAACCGCTCCAGTTGTGGGCGGATGACCTCATCCATGTGCATCATATTGTCCTTGACCTTACCGTCGGCCTCAACCGCGCAATAGGCCAGTGTGGTCATGCCGACGCCACCGTCTGCCATGGCCTTATGGAAGCCAATCAAGCGGTCTCCAGGCCCGCCGTTCTCGGTCATGCCTTCGAAGGTGGCTGCCTTGATGACTCGATTGGGAAGTTCCAGCCCATTGAGATTGGCCGGGGAAAGCAATTTTTCAAGTGCCTGGGACATGGGTGAGAGGCTCCATCTGCTGACTTGTGACTATTGCCCGTTGATATTAGCCCATCCGTCACAGCCGGCCCAGTTTCAGCCGCTGGATTGAAGGCGGACTTAAGCTTCCGGCGTAAAAGTAATCGGCATTTCCTTAATGCCATTGATGAAGTAGGAACGCATGTACTTCACCGGGCCGGCAAACTGCGGGTTGCGCAGGCGCGGCAGAATCTCCTCGAACATGATCCGCATTTCCTGCTTGGCCAGGTGGGTGCCCAGGCAGAAATGGGAGCCGGTGCCAAAGGAACGCAAATCCCGGCTCAGGTTTTCGTGGCGCTGGGCGCGGGTGATATCAAATTGGGTGGCGTCCTCCCCGAACACATTCTCATCGTGGTTAACCGTGTGATAGTGCAATAACACCTTGTCGCCCTTCTTGATCTGCTGCCCCCCCAGTTCCACATCCTCCATGGCGGTGCGGCGCATGCAGGTAAAGGCGGTGTTGTAGCGCACCATTTCATCCACGGCGTCGGGAATCTGGTCCGGGTTTTCCCGCAGCCATTCGAGTTGATCGGGATGCTCCATCAACAACCGCATGCCGTGGGTGATACTGGTGCGGGTGCTCTCGTTGCCAGCGGTGATGGTCATCAGGAACATCCACATGAATTCCTCGTCGCTGATTGGTTCACCGTCTATCTCCCCCGCCAACAGGGCGCCGGTCACGGTTGCCTTTGGCTCGGCGGTCCACCCGACCTTGAGGTTGTAAGCGTACTCCATCATTTCTGCCGCGGCCTGTTCAGCGGCCTCCTTGCCACCGGAGACCTCCGGGTCATCGGCGAACATCATGGTGTTGGTCCAGTCAAAAACCCGTCCTCGATCCTCGGTTGGCACGTCCAACAGGTGAAGGATGGTGAACAGTGGTAGCTCTGCAGCCACTTCGGTGACGAACTCACACTCCCCTTTGGCCGCGACCTTGTCGATCACCAGTTTCGCATGCTCTTCCATAAAAGGCAGGTGCTGGGCCACGGCTTTCGGGGTGAACGCCTCCCTGACCACTCGCCGCATTTTCATGTGCCGGGGCTCGTCCATATTGATGAGCATCTTGGTGCTGATGTTGTCCACCATCTCCTGGTCATCCTCCATGGGCATGGCGCTGCGCGCCTGGGAGGAGAACAACTCCGGATTGCGCTCGACAAAATCCAGTTCCTCGCGCCGGGTAATAGCCCAGAAGGGAACTCCGGTGATGTCATCCTCCATGTAGAGTACGGGGCCGCGTTGGCGCAGCTCAGCCAGGGCACTGTAGGGCATGCCTTCAGCATAGACTCCCGGGTCCAGCAGGTTGTGTATCGGACAAGTTGACATGATGCAAGCCTCCTCAGCGACAAGCTGTACTGAGAATAGGCTCGGACCAGCACTTGTGCCAGCGGTTTTCAATAAGTGTTCAGTGCTCCAGGAACCAGGCCTGGTTGTGCCGGCTGCGACTGAACTACACTGATTGTACGGGGTGGCACATACGTCCGCCTGGCGGGGCGAGGAACAGCCCGAGGATATGAAATTTATTTTCACTCACAGCACCGTGCACGCACTGGCTAGGAGAACTACTCGGAATAGGAGTGCAAGCGTCGCCTGCTGCGACTGCGGTTCAGTCTGGAGGAATAACCATGGCAAAAACCGGATCAGACTCCCAACCCGGCACCGCGGAAGGCGCCGCCCTGGGCCGTGCCCTGCATTCGCGACATGCGCAGGACCCGGTGCTGGATGACAGCTGGGCCATTCATCTGCTCTCCCCGGAAAACCGGGAGCTGGTACTGGCCTCACGTGATGAAGCGGCCATGCAGATGCTTGAAGGCTTCGATGCATCACCCATTTTCGCCGTTAACGTCGGCTGCCTACGCTACGCCGAAGATGAAGTGGAGCGCTGTATAGCGTCGGGTATCTCCCAGTACCTGGTGCTGGGTGCGGGCCTGGACAGCTTCGCATTACGGCGAGCCGACCTCAGTCAGGAAGTGGCCGTATTCGAAGTGGACCATCCGGATATGCAGGCGCTCAAGCGTCAGCGCATTGCGGAAGCAGCACAGGAACCTGCGATGTTGCCGGCGTTTATTGCCGTCGATTTCGAGTGCGACAAGCTCGCTGAAAAAATTTCCTGTTCCGACTTCGACTCCAGCAAGCCAGCAGTGGTGTCCTGGCTAAACACCGTTCACTATCTCAGCGAGGATGCGACCTCAGCTACCCTGCAGGAACTCGCCCAACTGCTTGCGCCGGGTAGCCGCCTGATATTGAATTATTCAGTCGATGTCGCACTGACCGAACCCCAACTCGCCTTCATCACTCAGTTGTTCAAAGTCACGCAAGCTACCGGGGAGCCTTTCAAAAGCCGCTGGACCCCGGCAGCCTTCGAAACACTTCTGAATTCAAATGGCTTCTCAGTAATAGAACATGCCACTGAAGACGATCTCGGCCGACGCTACTTCGACAGCCGTAGCGATGA
>JAPUKZ010000345.1 GCA_027295405.1 Gammaproteobacteria bacterium | reverse complement strand
CTGCCCTGGGCGGGCGCGACGATTTCAGCTTTGCGAAACAACTCGGCAACCCCTACCAGATCACCGGCATCAATTCTGTCCGCATAGGTGTATATCAGGTTCTCAATCAGGCGACTGTCGTCCATTGTCTTTCTCCGCTCTCAACAGGTTCTGTATTCGCTCGCTAATTGCTGGGAAAATCCGCCGACAAGGTGGTGGCCTCCCATTCATCCAGACTGGCCACAACGCCCTCCAGTTTCTCCCTATAGGTAGCCAGCACGCCCGCCCCCAGTAACAACTGCAGCGGGGGCTTCTCCAGATTCGCCAACATTACAAAGGCCTGGGCGGCGCTCACAGGGTCGCCCGGTTGCGTGCCATCGATCTCGGCAATCATGTCCAGGCGACTACCCACGTGGGCGTCATAATCTGCAATCGGGGTTCCGGTGCGCTGCATGGAGCGCCCGGACCAGTCGGTGCGGAAGGCGCCGGGCTGCACGGAACTTACAAATATATTGAAGGGTTCGAGCTCCTTCGACAATGCCTCCATCAGCCCCTCCAGGGCGTACTTGGAAGCACTGTAATAACCGGTGCCCGGGTTGGCCATCAGCCCGGCCTGGGAGGAATTGTTGATGATGCGCCCGCAGCGGCGCTCGCGCATATGCGGCAAGACGGCCTTGGTGAGCGCCAGGGCGCCAAAAAAGTTGGTATCGAACAGGGCGCGAACCGCCGCGTCCTCACCCTCCTCTATAGCGCCCACATACCCGTAGCCGGCGTTGTTGACCAGCACATCGATACAGCCAAAAGTAGCCAGCGCCTCTGCAACTACGGATTCGATCTGCCCGGCATCAGTGACATCCAGTGCCAGTGCCAGCGTCTGTTCGGGATAGCGCTCGCAGATGTCGGCAACCGCCTGCAGTTTGCGTGCAGTCACCACCACTCGTGCCCCGCAGTGCAGTGCCGCCAGGGCAATCTCGCGACCGAAGCCGGTAGAACAACCGGTAATTAACCAGACTGGCGCGGGGCCGTCTTTCTTGTCTTCCATCTAGACAGTCTCCTGTGCTATCCGCCAGGCGTAGCTGGCGGCGCGCTCGCGGCCAAGCTGTTCGCGCTGCTGCGGTGAAATTCGATCCGCATCTGGCACTGCGGCCAGGTACTCCGCGAGATTTACCAGGCGCGAGCGAACGCCCAGGGTGTCGCCCGGCCTGTCCCCGGTAAACTCCGCCCAGCGCAGGGTCAGAATGCCCTCGCGCATATCAGTAGGATCCAGCCAGTTGGGCACCCCCGGGTCCTGCATGGCGAGCACAAAGGTGTAGGTCCCATCCGGGTTGGCCCGCGACTGCGCCGTGTTCAGGCACCCGTTGCGGCTGACGATTTCGTTGGTAGTGCCCCAGACATTGGTGATGGGTGCAATGAAATACTCGGCACCGCCCATATCCACATCCAGGACGATGGCATGCTCCGGGTCCGGCAGCTTGAAATTACCCATGATGTAAATCTGGTTACGCAGGGCGCCATCGGTATCACGGTTGATGGTAAAGCTGAAATCATTGGCGGGCTTGCGCATGGCCTGGTTGTTCCAACGATGGGTGTTGGTCGCCCATTTATGCATGTACTGGCTGGCAAGCTCTATGTCCTGTTCGCGACTGCTGGGGTCGCGCTGCGGGGCCGGACCCAACCGTTCTACCTGGAGCTCATTGGCACGATCTTCAGCCCAATCGAATATCACATCGCGAATATAGAATTCGTGTGCGCTGGCACAGCTTTGAATGTGGTTAACCCGAGCTCCCGCCGGCTCGACGTCCACGCTGATGCTGAAGCTGCCGTCCGCTGCCACCACCAGGTCCTTGCCCGACAGAAGTCCCACGGTCTTCATCTCCGGATCCCACAGGGTGAAGTAATTCTCTACCAGACGCTTTTCCGCCACCCTGCCGGTGATGCGGTACGACTCCTCGCCGCTGATGGGGATGACCCGATACACACTGTCGGGATTATCAATCCCCCAGCGGGAACCCGGAATGGCGGTGTCGCCCAGCATGTGCGGTATGCGGCTGATGGTAATTACCCTGGGATAGAGGGGGTCCTGGTTCAAGGCCCAGATCACCGCGCCAAACATTACTTCGTCAAAGGCCGCCTCGAAGCAGGACAGCATGTCTGCACTGGGCTGGGCCAGTTCCAACCAGTAGTCGCGCACCTGCGCACGCACCTGCTGCAGTCCCTCGCCCTGGTAAAGTTCCAGCGCAAACAATTCATGTTGTCGCTGTTCAGCGGTGTCTATCGGGTTATTCGCTACCGGCATTTTGTTATCCCTGAACAGTTCTTGTTATTTCTGGAATCAATCGGGCGCACCCCGCAATACTCGAATAATGCTAAATCAAGCGCCTACAGGAAGCGAGAGAATGGTGACAGCGGCCTTGGCTGCGGTCTAGGCCTGGATAGTGATGCCTGCTTCAGTAAACTGACGCACCACATCTGACCCCATCAAGCGCTCGATGTAAGCCTGGTTCAGCTTGGGGTACAGCTCCCTGGCGTTGTCGATCGCGTTTTGTGCCGCTTTCGGTTGCTCATCCAGAACCCGTGAAAAGGCCAGAGCAATAAGTCCGGGAAAGTAGCGTGAATCCAGTTCGCAGGCCATCTCGGCCCAGTGCCGCAGTTCATCCGGGCGGCCGCTGTACGCACAACCGATGCTGAGGATGGTAGTCCAGGGCGCCAGACCCGGGTCACGTGGGCTGATCTTGATGGCCTGGCTGAGATCGGCGATGCCAGCTTCCAGATCCCCCGTGACTATTTTCGCCGCCCCCAATGCGGCATGGGCCTGGGCATTGGAGGGATCCAGCTCTATGGCTTGCTCGATGATGGGAATCCCGCGCTGCTTATAGTTTAGATCGGAAAAAGCACAGCCCACATAACCGAGCACTTCTGAGGAACTGGAATCCAGTTTCAGCGCCTGTTCAGCGGACTTCAAAGATTCATCGTGTGCGGACTCAGGGTCTTCCACCAGCTCGAATAGACGACCCAGGGCCAGTAACAGTGACAAGTAGGCATGCGGGGGGCTGTAGTCCGGTTCCATTTCGATGGCGCGGCGCAACTGCTCGGTCGCCTGCCGCAGCGAATTTTCGCTCCAACCCATGAACATCATGGTACCCCGCGCCTGTTGATACAGGGACCAGGCGTCCATGTTATTCGGGTTTTTCCGGCGCGCCAGCCTGAACTCGGCCCGCGCCGGTTCAACGCCCAGTTGCAGGGCGATATTGCGCAGCAGAGCATCCTGCACCTGGTGCAGTTCATCGATGTCGGTATCGTAGTTATCCGCCCACAAATAGCTGCCGTCATCGGCCTGGATCAGCTGTGGCCGTGACCCGAACCTGATCGCCCATGCGCCGCAAGCTGCCTTCCAGCAGGTAGCGCACACCCAATTCGCGCCCGATCTCGCGTGCGTCCGTGGTCCGATCCTTATAGGCGTAGGCGCTGTTGCGAGAGATAACGAAAATACCGGATATCTGTGCAAGTAAGGTGGTGAGGTCCTCGGTAAATCCATTGCTGAGAACTTCATCTTCCGGCTCCCCCGAGAAACTAGCGAAGGGCAACACCACAATGCCGGGGCGCTCTTGGGCAGAAGGGCTGTCAGGCGCATCCGCCGACGGTGTCATCATAACGCCCTGGGGGGTGAGATTGTAGATCCACGCCAGCGTCAGGGTGATAGGAAAACCCAGTGCCATCAGCAGAATAACCCCCTGCATGATCCGATCTGAGGCATTGAAGTTTTCCAACACAATATCGGCGACCTGCACCAGAATCCAGGCTCCGGCGGCATAGAATACTGCCACCTTGTACACCTGTCGGCGTTTCAACTCAGAAAAAAAATCCCGCATTTACGCTCCCGGTCCGTGTTCTTCAATCCGGACTACTCACTCTCCCAGGCATCCCAGTGGGTGATCTCCTCGGGTGGTTGCCGCTCGGCCACCTTGAAATCGGTACCCAGGGTGTAGGCCACAGGTAACAGGGCCACCTGCATAACCTCGGCTGGTATATTCAGTACTTCCGCGACTTCCTGTTCCCAACCCAAATGCAAAGTGGTGAACGTAGAACCCAATCCACGACTGCGCAGGGCCAGCTGAAAGCTCCACACCGCCGGCAGGACAGAACCGTAGATCGAGGCGGTTACCACATGCTGTTGCGGCTCAGGCGGCCGCCCGATAACGCAGGGGATCACCAGGGCTGGCACCTCGTGCATGTGTTCAACCAGGTAATCCGCCGACTCATAAACGCGGCGGGTCTGGTGATCACCCTCGGCCAGCCCCTGCTTCGCCTCGGTCAGGTATTCGACACCGCGTGCATAGATTTCGGCGATGGCCCGCCGCTTGTCGGGGTCCATCACCACCACCCAGCGCCACAGCTGGGTATTGGAGCCGGTCGGTGCCTGTTGCGACAGCCGAATGCAATCCAGCAGCACCTCTCGCTCCACCGGTCGGACGAGATCCAGACGCTTACGCACAGCCCGCGTGGTGCTGAGTAACTTGTCGGTTTCTTGCAAATTGAAGGGTGCATCCATGGCAGATTCCAGGTGATCGGTTTAGTTATTAGTCGCGTATGATATAACAGGTCAAACTCCAGAACTGTAGTTTTGTAGGAGCCAGAAACCATGGACAAAACCGCTGGCGGAGCTGAGCAAGATTACCCCAGCCGTTTTCAATCGCAGCTTGCTGTGGTACCGGCAGCGGCTTAATTTTCTGGTACGCGCTGTCCTGATGCGGGCAAGATCGCCAGTAACAGCGCCGCCCCAAGCAGTAAGGCGATAGCGCCCATAAACGCCATGTCATAGGAACCCCTGATATCAAAGGCGTAGCCTGCCAGCGGTGCGCTGACCAGACCCAGGGGTAACAACAGGGGTGCCTGTGCACCGTTGACTCCACCGATGGACGCGGCATCAAAATAGCGACTGTTGAGATAAGGGTACAGCGGCAAGAAAGCACCGCCGGAACCACCGATCAACGCCACCCCCAGCATATTCGTGGCAAAGGAGTCGCCCCACAACAGAGCCCCCATCCCCAGTATCTTGATAAAAACGACACCTACCGCAATTGACTTGAGATAGTTGCGCCAACGATCCACGAAACTTGCCACCAGTAGCTTGGCGGTAAACCCTGCGACGCCGCCCGCGGCCATAAAGGTAGCAATAGTGCTATTGGCAAATCCCTGCTGGCCAAAATGCGGGGCGTAGCAAACTCCCACCATCAAGGCCATATTGAAGATGATCGCGATCGCGACACCGATAATCCAGAAAGCCGGTGCCCGCAGGAAGTCTTTATCCAACTGGGCAGCCGGTGGCAGCGAATCATCATTTTCAGGCGCACGCGGAAAGCGCGGTAGCCCCAGGCGGACAGTCAACAGCAATACTAGGGCTATGCCCATCGCCAGCACTTGCAGGGTTTCGCGCCAGCTGAACTGGTCCATCAGCCAGGCGATCAGAAAGGGCAGCAGGACCGCACCCACACTGACCCCCATCGCCGCGACCGCAAGCGCGGTCGCCACATTTTCCTGGTAGGTTTTTATCAGCAGGGAATTCAGTACCAGCGGGCCGTACAAGGTCTGGCCGACGGCGTAGGCAAAAAAACCGGCGCCGGCCAGTCCCAGGCTAGCTGCCATCGATAGTCCGTACAGGGATGAGGTGGCCAGCATCACACCGATGAGCATAATGCTGCGAATGGAATGGGAATCGACGAAGCGACCCACCACGGGTCCCACCACTGCCGGTGCCAGCAGCAGAAATACCGCGCCCACGTTGATGGTAGCGACACCTACGCCGAATTCCCGGGACAGCGGTGCGACAAAAAAACTGAATACGCCTATCAGGCCGATGCCAAACACCTGGCATACCGTACCGACCAGGGCGGGATACCACGGTTTAAGCTTCATGCCACTCCCGTGGAGATTCAAACTGCGAGCGCACTATCCCGGTAACTGGCAAGGGATCAGTTCAGCAATTCAAGTACGGCAGCCGTCATCGCCTTCACACCTGTGGTGATGGTAAGTTCCGGCTCCGGATAGTAAAAGGGTGAGTGCAGGGAGGGCAGGTCGAGTTCTCCGCGCTGGGATGCCGCATATTTTTCTCGCGGGACAGAGCCCAGGCGCACCATGAAACTGGGGATGCGCGGCTCCACCCGGCCATAGCGGGAAAAGTCCTCACCCCCCATCACCCGGTCCACCTCAATCACGTTGTCATCGCCAATTGCGCGCTTGAAGACCGCGACCGTGCGCGCTACCAGCGCCGGATCATTCCACAGGGCGGGCGTGTATTCATCGCCCACTACTACCTCCGGCAATTTGTCTTCGGGCAGGCCAAAGGCCCGGGCCTGGTTGATGGCGATCCGTTCAATACCCGCCAGCAGTTTTTGCCGCACAGCCTCGCTGTAGGAGCGCACCGTCAACTGTAAATGCGCCCGGTCGGAGATAATATTGTGCTTGGTGCCGGCATGGATCGATCCCACGGTGACCACCGCTGGTTGCAGCGGGTTTATTTCCCTGGACACCAGGGTTTGCAGATCCATGATAATCGCTGCCGCCAGCACAATCGGGTCCTTGCCGGCCTGGGGATAGGCCCCGTGTGCGCCGATCCCGTGTACGGTGATGTCTACCGAATCCACGTTGGCCATCATCCAACCGGAGACATAGCCAACGGTCCCCGCCGGAAGTGTCGGCATGCCATGTAGACTGAGATTGAAATCCGGGCGCGGAAAGCGCTCAAACAAACCGTCCGCCAACATCATGCGCGCGCCAGCACCCCGTTCCTCCGCCGGCTGGGCGATCACCATCAGGGTGCCAGACCAGTCCTGCTGGCGTTTGGCCAGGGCTCGCGCTACACCGATAACCACGGTCATATGGGTGTCGTGGCCGCAGGCGTGCATCACGGATACCTCTTGCCCGGTGAGTTCCACCCCGCGTGCGGTACTGGCATAGGCGAGGCCGGTTTGCTCCTCAACTGGCAGGGCATCCATATCCGTGCGCAACATCAGCACCGGCCCCTTGCCGTTGCGCAGCAGCCCCACCACCCCGTGGCCACCCACTTTTTTGTTGAGCACCGCTCCGCCCTGTTTCAGACTTTCACGCACACCCTCACCTCCCACCCCACGAGTCACCTCGAAGCCAGCGGCCTCCAGTTCCCGTGCCATCAGTGCCGAGGTATTCACTTCCTGGAAAGACAATTCCGGATTGGCGTGCAAGTGCTGGTACAGGCTTAGCAAGTCTTGCGGTCTTGCGTGAACCTGCGTTGTCACCAACAGGGTGACCAATAGAATCAGTGGTCTACACATGCTGAATCTCCGTACAATTTTTAATTATTGCTTTACCATAACAGAAACCAGTGCCAACACACGCGCGCATGCCGGTACAAACAGCGAAGAATAATCAAGCCAACGTGTCCGAGATTCCCTGGCGTTGTTTTTCCAGCTTCTGCCGGCGCCGCTCGCGCCGATCCGGGTTGGCCAGGCGTCGCATCATCTGCGAAGTCAGCCAGCGGCGAAGGGGCGAGGGGTCGCTGGTGGCGGCACCGCCCTGATATGAAAACTGCTGCGCCATAGGACAGCCCTAAAAAATCAGTAGGGTCGAATTCTCGACCAATGGCGTTTCATCGCTGGCTGTTGGCCGAATGAATTCGGCCCTACAACGGTAATCTACCCATTCGATCAGGGGAAGACCCGATAACATTGACGATGATGCGGTCAGGGAAGCTAGGGCATCTCCAGGCTGCGCTGGCCGATATTAACCGGCGTACCTCGCTGCTCCAGGCCACTCTGGCCGCTGTCGAGATGATTATCGGCGTTCAGCGTCACCGGTAATTCTTCCAGGGAGAAAGCGCCCCAGCGGTGCTGGGGCATGGGATTGGTCAGGTCTCCCACATCCACCACTGAGACCACGCTCAGCAGCGGCTGGATGCCCTTGCCCCCGCCCACGTCGCGGTCCCACTCCTCAAAAGTGCTATCCACCAGTTGATGCTCGCGGTTGAAACTCAGTAACAGGAACTCTCCCTGGGTATGCGCACTACCCCAATCAATGGAGAGGAAATCAGCGCCCGCCGCAGACAGGCTGAGCCCGACTTTGTCTTCCACAATATGCCAGTGCTCATAGGCGAGCACATAGCCGCCTGGCAGCGCTGATAGTCGCAGGGGTGGTCCCAGCCGCGCCAGCACATCACCCACCGCCAGCTGATCTTCGACAGCAGGTACTTCCTCCGGGGACAAATTGCGGCCTATATCGTAGGTCCAGCGGGTGCAGCCCGACAGCAGGATGCTGCAACACACCAGCGGCGCAAACAGCCGAAAAGAAGTGTTAGCCACCGACGCCGACTTTCGGATCCGGGTCAGCACTGATTTGCGAAGAGTACTCGATGAGTACGTTGTCGGCATCGAAGAAGAACACGGCGCGGTCGTATCGGGTCTGCACGTCGAACCGGTTGTAGACAATCAGGATCAAACCCTCGCCGGCGGATTTTTCATACAGGTAATAGAGCACCGTCTCATCCCCCAGAGAAATCACCTGTGAGGGTGGACCGAAGGCGGTGAGCACTTCGCGGCGGGTGGTTTTGCCTTTCTCAAGTTGCTCCATGGCCGCCGGTTGCCAGGTAACTTCCACCCCGCGTTTGTCGCTGTACTGGGCACAGCCAAACAAACCGATAACCAGACAAGCGATCAACACACTACGAGCGGGGTAAAACATGACACGTGGTTACCTGATTCTCGCTGCCATCAGAATAGACGATTACCCCGGCGATAGATACTGATCAGATCAGGAGCGGTAGTTCAACACCTTGTAACCGCGACCGCGCATACAGTTCTTTAGAACCCGCGACTTCTCGCGTGCACCAATCTGGGCGGAACGGGCAGCACCGGTGATCGCACCGACGCCCGCGCCCTCGCCGGCATCGCCCAGCACCGCGCCGGTAGCGCCACCGACCGTTGCGCCAGCCACTGTGCCTTTGGCAACGCCCTTCTCAATGCGCACCTGGTCGGCGTAATCCTGGCAATCTGCCAAATCGGCCTCATAGTGCGCCATGTTGACACCCTTGGTATCGATAATCGGTTCCGGATGGGAAGCGCAACCCGCATGAAGAGCCAACGCTCCCACTGCAATTGCACAAACCAGGTAACGGTAAACCATAAGCTGAATTCTCCTGCTCCACTCTCTATAACGGACCACGCCGTGTTTTGGTTGACAGCAGCCCGCACCGGCAGCACAGCGCTGTAACTTCACGTAGAATCATGCAACGCCGGCAGCGGGGATTCCCACTGCTTTTACAAAACTTTACTCACCGATTCGAGAGCCCCACATGCCCGATTCGCGCAATAATGGTGGTGCTACAAGGGTTTACAGGCTTACCCTGGTCTGCTGTATTTGTTACTGACATGGAGGCAACTGCTATGAAACGACTTATTTTCAGCTGGCTGGTAACGGCGCTGCTTACACTTACCATCGGCTGCAGTGAGCGTGACAGCTCAGCGGTGCTCCCTACGCGGCAAGACCCGGAGTTGCCGAAGAAAATGGCCACAGTCTTCACCGCCCGGACTATTCTGACCATGGACGAGGACAACTCCCGCGCTACCGCGGTCGCGGTTTCCGGCGATCGGATCGTGGCCGTGGGAACACCCGAGAGTATTCGACACGCACTGCAGGACTACGAAGTACAGCAAAGCGACCTGTTTGCGGAAAAGGTGCTGATGCCAGGGTTTATTGACAATCACCTGCACCCGTCTTTGGCGGGCCTGCTGATGCCCGCTTATTTCATTACCCCTTTCGCCTGGACGCTTCCCCACCAGCAGGTGAGTGGGGTACAAGGGCGATCTGCCTATCTAGCGCGCCTGCGGGAAGTGGAGCAAAGCCTGGCTGATCCGGAGGAATTTCTGTTCACCTGGGGATACCACCAGTATTTCCACGGGGAGCTGAGCCGCGCAGATATCAACAAAATATCCGCCACGCGGCCCATCATAGTCTGGCACCGTTCCTTCCATGAAATTATTGCCAACGATGCGGCATTGCAGCAGTTGAACATTACCGCTGCAGAGTTTGCCGACAATCCCGCAATTGATTTTGAGCGCGGCCACTTCTGGGAGAATGGATTGTTCGCGATTTTCCCGAATCTGCTGCCAGTGGTGCTAAACCCCGAGCGCTTGCGCTACGGGATTCTGGAGGGGCTGGAGCACGCTCGCCAAAACGGGATAACCACCCTCTGCGACCAGGGTGTGCCATTGTTCGATCTGGATCTGGAGATGGCGCATCTGGATGCGGTTCTGCGCGACCACGCCCTGCCCCTGCGCACACTGCTGATCGCCAACGCGAAGTCCCTGAGCCTGCTCGGTGAGGAAGGCGCATTTCAGTTGATAGAATCCCTGCCGGAGCGCAATACAGAAACCCTCCGTTACCTGCCCAAGCAAGTAAAATTGCTCGCCGACGGCGCCTTTTACTCACAGCTCATGCAGTTGCAGGACGGTTATCTGGATGGACATCACGGCGAGTGGATCATGCCACCCGACGAACTGCTGAGAACTGCGCGCAAGTACTGGATGGCTGATTACCAGCTGCATATTCACGTCAACGGGGATGAGGGCTTGCGCGTGGTGTTGGATATGATCGAAAAGCTGCGCGCTGAATATCCGCGCGAGGATCACCAGACCGTGCTGCATCACTACGGCTATTCTGCACCGGAGCAGAGTGATCGGGTCGCCAACCTGGGTATACAGGTCAGCGCCAACCCCTACTATCTGTGGGCGCTGGGGGATAAATACGCGGAGATTGGTATGGGGCCGGAACGGGCCCATGCCATCACCCGCCTGGGGTCGCTGGAACAACGTGGTGTGCCCATCTCCCTCCACTCAGACTTGCCCATGGCCCCGGCCGCACCGCTGCGACTGGCGGGCATTGCCGCATCCCGGGTCACCGCCGCCGGCAAAGTTCTAGCCCCCGGGGAACGAATCAGCGTTGAGACTGCCCTGCGCGGCATTACCAGTGAGGCGGCCCGCGCAATTCAGCAACAGGATTCCATCGGCTCCATCGAGGTCGGCAAACTGGCTGATTTTACCGTGCTGGAACAAGACCCCTATGCAGTCCCACCCCAACGACTGGGAGACATTCCGATCTGGGGCACTGTGCTCGGTGGCCAGCCCTACCCCAAAACCGCAAATAGACCGCTTTAGACGAAAGGAATTGTAGAGATGTCCAGCATCGAATTTTCCACCGAGGAAAAGGAAGTTATCGGCCTCAAAATCCAGCTCTATTTCAGCGAGGAGCTGGATCAGCAAATCGGCCAGTTCGACGCCGAGTTTTTGCTGGATTTTTTTGCCGAGGAGATCGGCCCTTTCTTTTACAATCGCGGCTTGTACGACGCCCAGACGGTCATGGAAGCCCGGCTGGCAGACATCAGCGAGGCGTTGTACGAGATCGAAAAACCGACCCAATTCAGCCGCTAGTGCGACGCCAGGGAATGGCTCCGGACAGGCTCCTCCCCCTTATCGGCTACACTAATCACTTCACAGCGAACCAGCCTGCCAAAGCTTTATTCACACACGGGCAGCAAGCGCGAGAGGACAGATCTATGCACGAGGGTATCAGTCGCCGCCAGTTTTCTGAGCTGTTGGCCCTGGGTTTCGCAGTTCCCTATACCCCGCCCCTGCAGGCGACAGGCGCGAACGCGTTTCGGATACGCACCGTGACCGCCAGTCTTATATTCGACCGGCAGCTCGATTTCAAGCTGATGCAATCTGCCCTCAACTTCCTGCAAAAAGCCAGGCAGGAGTTCGAAACCGAAGGCTACCCGGTACAAACCCTGCGACTGGCAACGCAACCATTACCGGAATATTTGCCGGACTGGATGAGTGCCGAGTCCCGGAAGAAACTGCAAACGCTGGATAGCATTGCCACAGAGGCAGGGGTCATGCTCAGCCTCGGACCCGCTATCTCCGGCGACGCCTTCCCAACCGAATTCCCGGCCTGGGCCTCGCACTTGATTCAAACCACAACCAACACCAGTTTCAGTGCCAACATCGCCTCGCGACAATGGGGTTTGCATGGCCACACCATCGCCGCTGCTGCCCACGCAATCGCCCATATTTCCAAATCTACAGCGGGCGGCGAAGGTAACTTCCGCTTTGCCGCCACCGCGTTCTGTCCCGCGGGTACGCCCTTTTTCCCGGCGGCCTGGTTCGACACGCCCCTGACCTTCAGCATGGGTCTGGAGTCTCCGCGTTTGTTGCTGCGCGGATGGCATGCCGGTGACAGCAAGGGTCAGGTAAAGGCCGCGCTGGTCGCAGCAATGGACACCGCCCTGGCCCCGGTCGAAGCCCTCGCCAAAAAGATCGGCCGGTCCCAGGGCCGGCGCTACCTGGGCATGGACACCTCGCCCGCGCCCGGGCTGGATGCCAGCATTGGCGAAGTTATAGAGGCGCTGAGTGGGGCACCCTTTGGCAGTGCCTCAACCCTGTCGACCTGCGCGCTACTCACAGATGTCCTGAAAGGGCTGTCTATCAAATCCTGCGGTTATTCCGGGCTGATGCTGCCGGTGTTGGAGGATACGATTCTCGCCAGGCGCGCAGCGGAAGGCCGCTATGGCGTCAATGAATTGTTGTTGTATTCCAGCGTTTGCGGCACCGGGCTTGATGTGGTCCCGCTCGCGGGCGATATTCCCGCCGACAGGCTGGCCGCGCTCATTGGCGACGTTGCCGCACTGGCCAACAAATACCAGAAACCGCTGTCCGCGCGACTGTTCCCGGTGCCCGGCAAGAAACCCGGCGAAGCGGTCAGCTTCGAGAATCCCTATCTGACTGACTCGATCATCCTGCGTGCCTAGCCCTCGGGTGCTGCGACCAGCCGGCGCGCAAGGACCACTGGCCCTGCCTCAAGCCGCATGCCACTAAAATCACTACTGCTGGTGCTGACGTTCGGATTGGCCTGCCTGCCTGCTGGATTACGCAGCGACGGCAGCGCGCTCAACACACTACTGGAGGATCTGGATTTCCTCCGGCTGGGCAACAATGTCGCCGCCATGGGTCTGGTGATGGTTCGCGACGACCGCGTGGTGGTGCTGGAAACCCGTGGCCTTGCCGATCGCGAAACCAATCAGCCGATTACGGACAACGCGATTTTCCGCATCGGCTCAATCAGCAAGATGTTCACCGGGCTCGCCGCTGCGGAGCTACAAGCGCGCGGCGTGCTGGACCTTGAGCAAGCTGTACGAAAATTCAATCTGGGGGGCACCTACAGCAATTCCTGGCAGGCGACCCACCCAATAACCACGGCACAGCTGCTTGAACACAGTGCCGGTTTAACCGATATGATCAAGGCAGAATGGGACTACTCCGACCCGCGGCAGCTACCCCTGAGCAAAACCCTGCGCCTGTATCCCCAGGCACGCCGCGTGCAGTGGCAGCCTGGCTTACATCACTCCTACTCCAACGCCAGCATCGGTCTCGCGGGCCTGGTGCTGGAGCAAGCATCAGATTATTCCTATGAAGAGCTCTTGGAAAAACTGGTGTTCGCCCCCCTCAAGCTGCAAGACACCAGCGTGCTACCCCCACCGGCGGACCGCTTGCCAACCGGCTATGACACCGATGGCAGAACAGCACTGCCCTATTGGCACCAGATCTTTCGTCCCTTCGCGGCAATCAACACCAGTTTGCAGGATATGAGTGTATTTTTGCGCATGCTGATTGCACGGGGAAAATTCGCAGACACACCCGTGTTTTCACCCGCAACCATTGGCCGCGTGGAAACTCCAACTACGACGGTGGCCGCCCGCGCCGGACTGCGCTATGGCTATGGGCTGGGGAACTACAGCTGGCTGCGCCGGGGCATTTTGTTTCACGGTCACGGGGGTGACGCCGACGGCTATCTCTCAAAATTGGGCTACACCCGCGCCAACAACAGCGGCTACTTCCTGGTGATCACCGCCTTCCAGAACCGCACCCTGAGAGAGATGCAGGTGCTGATCGAGAACTACCTGGTCCACCAGCTGACCGCCAGGGCCGCGCCTGGCCCCTATCATCTGTCCGATACGCTGAAAAAAGACATTGTCGGCAATTATGCGCAGGTGAGCTGGCGCTTTCCGCGCACAGACCCTGGCGACAACTTTCCCGGTTTCAGAATTTTTGAAGGGGATGGCAATCTCTATTCACAGCACGGAAGTCGCAAGCCGCAACAGCTGATCGCGGTCAGCGGGCAGTTGTTTCGCCGCCCCGCCGACAACCGGGCCACTCTGTTCATCGGCGAAGAAGGTGGTGCGGTCTATTTTCAGGAAGATACCGCCAATTTCCGGAAACTCCCCTAACCCGGTAGTGCCAGGGGGAAGTACGACCCTGTCTGCCAGAACGATCTGTCCGGCCTGACACCAGTGCCAAAATGTCAACTCATTCACACTCTGCCCTGCCTTATTTTATGGAATCCGGCCAGAGGACCCGCCCATCGTGGGTTTAGGCATAAAAGCCAATAAAATCAACAACTTTGTAATTTTGGGACCTTGGTCACAAAATTGAACATGCCTAAAGCGTAGGATGGACCCATCGAATAGAGAAAGTCGAGGGGAGAAACGGCATGAGCCACTATGACAACAGCACCTACGGCGAGTTAAACCTCGAGCCGATGGAGATGGAGATGGAGACGGACACCATAGAGGACAGACTCTTCCGTGATTTTTCCTCGCGCGACAAGCGACGGCCAATCCAGGCGACTACAGCCGAGCCGGAAGGCCAGGCCGCCAGCAATATTTCCGAGCATTCTGCCACCCGCGATTCATTAAGAAAGCCCGCCGGTAAAGCCAACTTCTTTACCGATGATCGCAGGATTCCCGACCGGCGGGTCACGGATCGGCGCAGATCGGTAAGACTGACCGGTGACAGACGACTAGATTCGAGCCGCAGGGCACAGATCGACCCATGGGATCCGGAGAATTCGGCGTAACCGCGGCGGTTTTTGCGGCGCACAAACGATCTTCCTCCCCTTCCCTGGCTTGTTGCTGGATTCCATTCAGGCTCTCTGTTACTCCCTCATCGCTCCAGTAACCAACCTTGGCTTATGCCCCATGACAGTGAATATCTCCCCTTCCCACCACAGTAACAATCGGCTTACACTGATCCCGCCACATTCAATTCCTGCCCGGATCAAGATGCTCAAAATCGGTCGCTTTAACACACTCAGTGTGATGAGAACGCTGCTTTCAGGCGCGCTCCTGGATGGCGGCAGGCTCGGCGATGTCAAACTCGATAATCAGCACGCCGGTGAGCACTTCAGAGAGGGAGATCAGGTCGATGCCTTTGTCTACCTGGATGGAGCGGGTGTCCTTGCCGCGACCACCCTGCAACCCCTGGCGGAGGTAGGACAGGTCGCCTGGCTGAAAGTAATTGAAGTCAACGAGTTGGGAGCCTTCGCGGACTGGGGATTGCCCAAGGATCTTTTTATTCCCTTCGGCGAACAACAGCATCAACTGCACGCGGGCAAGCGCGTTCTGGTCAGGGTGTACCTGGACAATCAAAACCGCATCGCCGGGTCGACTCGTATCGACCGCTGGGTGACAGATGAAGCGAGCGGGCTCAAAGTTGGCGAACGGGTATCACTCATCATCGCCGACAAAACCGAGCTGGGCTACAAGGCCGTTATCAACCATCGTACCTGGGGGCTGCTCTACGCCAACGAACTGTTCAGATCGGTTCGCAAAGGGCAAACAATGGATGGCTTTGTGAAGGGAATCCGCAAGGACAAGAAAGTGGATCTTACTCTCGACAAGCCCGGCTTCTCGCAGAGCAAAATCGATGCGGTAGCCGAGAGTATTCTTGGCAAGTTGCGAGAACACGAGGGCCGATTATTACTGACCGACAAAAGCCCCCCTGAAGCCATTTATGCCGTGTTTGGCGTCAGCAAGAAAGTCTTCAAGCAAGCGCTGGGATTATTGTACAAGCAGAGGCGGGTGAGCCTTGATGTACAGGGAATCAGCCTGATCTAACCGCCCTCACCGGTGCGCTTGCAACCCGCTCGTCGACCAACTATTTGCCATTACTTTCGCGCATCCTGTTGAACCGCTCCCGCACGCCAGCGCAGCCTGAACCCCTATTCCAGTAATCGCAGCGGGCGCTTGCTCCCTACTTACACGACTCCCCGCTCCTTCAGCCCATTGATTGCAGCGGCAGACAATCCCAACAAGTCTGCCAACACTGTTTCAGTATCCTCACCCAGGCGTGGTGGCGCCTTGAGGTACTCCAGGGCTGTGGAGGAAAATTTGATCGGGTTGGCAACCGTGGGGACTGCCCCCATTTCCGGGTGCTGCACCTCGACCACCATATTCCGCGCCAACACCTGGGGATCGCTAAAGACCTCCTCAATGGTCTGGATCGGGCCGCAGGGTACTTTGATTTTGCGCAGCAGTGCCATCAACTCGCGACTGCTGCTATTGCCGGTGACTACTTTCAGTGCCTCTACCAGTGCCGTACGATTCTTGACCCGCGCCGGGTTGGTCGCATAGAGCGGATCAGCAGCCAGGTCCGACACGCCCAGAGCATCGCACAAACGCTGAAACTGGACATCGTTGCCCACCGCAATAACCAGTTCACCGTCTTGTGTCGGGAAGGGTTGGTAGGGTGCCAAATTGGGATGGTACTCACCCGTGCGAACCGGTGTCTGGCCGCTGCAGAAGTAATTCTGGGCCTGATTGGCCAGCCAACTGACCTGCACATCCAGCAGAGCCATGTCGATGAACTGCCCCTCCCCGGTCTGGTGTCGATAGTGCAGTGCTGCCAGTATCGCGATAGCGGCATTCATGCCGGTGGTCAGATCGGCGGTGGCCAGGCCTACCCGCTGCGGACCCGCACCCGGCTGGCCGTCGGCTACGCCGGTAATGCTCATCAGACCGCCCTGGGCCTGAATCAGGTAATCGTAGCCCGGGTCCTGGGACATGGGGCCGGTTTGACCGAAGCCGGTGATAGAGCAGTAAATCAGCCCCGGGTTTATTGCCCGCAAGGCTTCATAGCCGAGGCCCTTTCTGTTGAGGTCGCCGGTCTTGAAATTCTCCACCAGAAAGTCGCACTTGCCAGCCAATTCTTTCACCAATTCGAGTCCCTCGGGATCGCCGAGGTTGACGGTGATGGAGTTCTTGCCGCGATTGGCGGAGAGGTAATAAGAGGATTCCCGGGTTTCATTACCCTGCTTGTCGGTAAACCAGGGCGGCCCCCATTGGCGGGTGTCATCACCGACACCCGGGCGCTCGACCTTGATTACCTCGGCACCCAGATCGGCGAAAATCTGTGTACACCAGGGGCCTGCCATGATCCTGGATAGGTCCAGCACCCGCAGCCCGGCTAGTGGTCCTGCCATTTTTCGTCCCTCTTCATTGTTCGGCCTGACGAATCATATCCCCGGGATTCAACGTATCGCCGGTGCGGTCCGCCGAGAATGCCTCGATTTCTTCAACCCGCTGACGGCCAGGCACTTACCCGGCATTCTGAAAAAATGGGTAGCCCATTTCAATATTGGGTGGCTAGCATTTCACCATGGACATCTCGTCATCACTGTCACAGTATCAAAAGGTAATACTTGCTAATAGAGAGATTTCTGCAGGGTCACATCAGTCGAGCTTGATAATGAATCGAAAAGTCGCATCCAGCAACTCGCTGACAGGCGACAGCAATCTGCTCACTGGATCATACGCGAGCAGGCAGTGCGCGAAGAAGCAAGAGAGAGTTTCAAGCAGGAGGGCTTGTCTTCCTGGACAGCACCCCAGGAAACGGGGCAACACCTTACAGGCGAGGAAGTACGCGAGTTTATCATTATATTCGGGGACTCTGGCTATGTTGCACTGTATCGCCACGAAACGAATTTTGATTCAGTTTACGTACTGACTTTTCGGTACCAGAAGGAAGCCGGGTACTAAGCGGGATGAACGGGACGGCCATCCGTCGCTGACATGTTCAGCGGTTCGGCACGAGGTAAAAAAATCCTCGAACTGCAAAGTTCGAGGATTTTGATTGGTGGAGCTAAGCGGGATCGAACCGCTGACCTCAACACTGCCAGTGCCACACTCGAAGCATTTTTTTGTTAAATATCAAGTAGTTGAGTAAGCTGGTCGCTGTGCAGCGTTAGCTAGAATTAGCAGGAGTTAGCCTGATCTGAGCACACTATAGGACACACTGTGTTCCTATTTCGCGACCACCTGGTTCGTAGCCACAAACGTAGTTTTGTGAACCCTTAAAAATCAATCACTTTGATAGGGTCCGTCCTCAAAACCCCTCGTATCAACCCGTATTCCACCGCACAGACCCTACGCTAGACCCACCTGCGTAAACACCAACGATCTAGAATTCAGGAGGGACAGCTTTGGTGGGTTCGAGTTCGTGGTGTTCGAAGCGGGAGTTCTTCTACTGGATCGATCTCGGCGTCCTCGGTGTCTGTGGGCATTCATGCTTGAAGCATCAATTGGCGGGGTACTGACAATACGGGGAGGCCGATCAGGTGCTCCGTTCTTGACCAACCCTATCCGCCCTGAGATCATCAGTAACCAGGGCGCAGCATAGGTGAGACCGATGACCGATATACAAAAACTCCACCATAGTGCATACCGTTGCCGCGACTCCGAAGCGACCCGCGCGTTCTACGAAGACTTCCTCGGGCTGCACCTGGTCAATGCTTTTGAAATTAGCGCGACCAAGAGCGGCCGCGAGACTCGCGTGTTACACAGTTTCTTCGCCATGGCCGATGGCTCATGCCTGGCATTTTTCGAGGTGCCTGATCAACCTTTTGAATTCAAGGACCAACACGATTTCGACCTGCATATTGCACTGGAGGTCGACTACCCCACCCTTGAATCAATGCTGGAGAAAGGGCGCACCCAGGGCATCGACACCCGGGGGATTTCCGACCACGGTTTTATTCACTCCATCTACTTTCGCGACCCGAACGGCTATGTCGTAGAGCTTACGGCGCAGGTGGAGGAGCGCTCCGGAGCCCTGGAACCAGGCGCCGCCCGCGATGCATTGGACGCATGGCAGCGCTCTAAGCCCGGAGCAAATCTGCAGTAGCTGAGCTTTACTCCGCGACGGACTTTTGGTGGAACACGCCGGAGAATAAAAAAGCCCCACCCTGGGGGTGAGGCTTTTTTTTTGGTTATATGGCGCGTCGGTGTGCCGCATCACCGACACGATTCGAAGCGGAACGCCGCCCGCTCTGACCCCCTGGTTCGTAGCCACAATAATAGTTTTATGAACCCTTAAAAATCAATCACTTAGATACGGCCCGTCCTCAAAATCCCTCGTATCTACCCGTATTCCATCGTATGAACTCTACGCGAGCGCCTGCCCGTGGAGTGGAAAAACAAACCACGAACCCTGAAGTGGAGACTCGTACGCGCTTACCATTCTATAGGGTTATGAAAAGCGACTGTGATCCCACGGTCACCCAGCGATACGCCCATCTCTCCACAAAGTCCCTGCAAGACGCAGCCAACAGCGTGGACCAGTACATGGAAGAAGCGCTGGAGGCTAAATCCTGATCAGAGGGTAACACCGTTCCTCCTCCAACCGCCCCGGTCATGCCCTTTTCAGGGTGTGGTCGGGGCTTCTTTCTCTCTTTTTTTTTCCCGCCTGCCGGTGCCGTTGTGATCCCGATGAGTTCTGGT
>JAPUKZ010000344.1 GCA_027295405.1 Gammaproteobacteria bacterium | reverse complement strand
CCGACAACCCCGGCATCCTGTCCAGTAATGATTTTCGGCTGCACTCACCGGTGCTGCTCGAAAGCCAGAAACTGTACTCGGTAAAATCCTGGTTGGATATACCGCTGGAACCCAAGCTGAACAACTGGCGGCGGGAGGCGGAGATCCAGTTGCCCCGCTCAGGGAATCCTCGTACCCGGCAATTGGCGCAGCGCCTGTACGCCGAAGCAGGTGGAGAGACGCGCCGCTTCGCCCGCCGAGTATTGGAGATGTTCAGCGCCGGGGAGTATTACTACACACTCAAGCCGCCGCTGCTGGGCGATGACGGCATGGACCAGTTTTTGTTCCAGACCAGACGCGGATTTTGTGAACACTATGCCGCTGCCTTTGTTTACATCATGCGCGCAGCCGGAATCCCGTCACGGGTGGTGGCGGGGTATCAGGGCGGGGAGATCAACCCGGTGAACGGCACAGTTATTGTGCACCAGTTTGACGCCCACGCCTGGGCCGAGATCTGGGAGCCGGGACAGGGCTGGGTCCGGGTCGACCCGACGGCGGCGGTCGCTCCGGAGCGTATTGACTGGGGCCTGGAGTACGCGCTGCGTGAAGAGGGCAGCTTCCTGGCGGATTCACCCCTGTCGCCGTTGCGCTACCGAAACTTTGCCTGGCTTAATCGCGCGCGATTGCAATTGGATGCGCTGAACTATCGCTGGCAACGCCTGGTGTTGGAGTTTGACAGCGGCGATCAGTATCGCCTGCTGGATGGGCTGCTGGGCGGGGTTACGCCGGTCCGGATTGCTCTCTTTGTGGGGCTTATCTGGACTGTGGTGTTGCTTCCAGTGGGTATTTATCTGGTGCGTGGCCGTAGTGGCAAAGGGCTGGATCCTGCAACCCGCTCCTATTTGGCGTTTTGCCGCAAGTTGCGAGGGGTGGCACTGGTGCGGGATTCAGCCGAGGCACCGGGAGATTTCGCCCGTCGGGTTAGTTTACAGCGACCGGATCTGGCCACTGATGTGAACACGATCACCAGCCTGTATGACAGCCTGAACTATCGCGGTGTCGAGAGCGACAAGGGTGCGGATCTGCTCAGGCGGCTGGTGCGCGGATTCCGGCCCGGCCGCAGTCAGGGCACGAAACCGGCTTGAAAGTGAAGAGGGGACAGACTTAAGTCTGTCCCCTGACTCTCTAGGTACTGAACTCCTGTATTTCGACGGCTGCTATGCGGGCGCCTTCCTCGGCGCTGGCCCGGAAGCTCGCTATCTGGTCGAAATTCATATAGCGATAGATTTCCGCAGACATTGAATTCAGGTTCTCAGCGTATTTCTGGTATTCCTCGGGTGTGGGCAGGCGTCCCAGGATGGCGCCCACCGCGGCCACTTCGGCGGAGGTCAGGTAGACGTTGGCGCCATCACCGAGACGGTTGGGGAAATTGCGGGTAGAGGTGGATAACACGGTGGAATTTGCCGCCACCCGGGCCTGGTTACCCATGCACAGCGAACAGCCCGGCATTTCAGTACGTGCGCCGGCCCGACCGAAGATGTTGTAATAGCCTTCCTCCATCAACTGGTGCTCGTCCATCCTGGTGGGTGGCACTATCCACAAGCGGGTAGAGATGGTGCCAGAATGTTGCTCCAGCAACTTGCCGGCGGCGCGAAAATGGCCAATGTTGGTCATGCAGCTACCGATGAACACTTCATCTACCGGATCGCCGGCCACCTCTGACAACAGGCGCGCATCGTCCGGATCATTGGGGGCGCAAACCACAGGTTCCCTGACCTCGGCCAGGTCAATTTCGATAACCGCAGCGTATTCGGCGTCGGGATCGGCTTGCATCAGCTGCGGGTCTTTTAACCACTCCTCCATTTTGCGAGCGCGGCGTTCCAGGGTGCGGGCATCGCCGTAACCATCTGCAATCATGGACCGCAGCAATACCACATTGGAGTTCAGGTACTCCACCACTGAATCCTCATCCAGGGCGATGGTACAGCCCGCTGCGGAGCGCTCGGCTGAAGCATCGGACAACTCGAAGGCCTGTTCAATGGTGAGATCGCCCAGACCCTCAATTTCGAGAATACGCCCGGAGAAAATATTTTTCTTCCCCTTCTTCTCCACGGTCAGCAAACCCTGCTGGATCGCGTAATAGGGAATCGCATGCACCAGGTCGCGCAGCGTGATGCCGGGTTGCATGTCACCTTTGAAGCGTACCAGCACGGATTCGGGCATATCCAGTGGCATGACCCCGGTGGCCGCCGCAAAGGCGACCAGCCCCGAACCCGCCGGGAAGGAGATGCCCATGGGAAAACGGGTGTGGGAATCACCGCCGGTGCCGACGGTGTCAGGCAGCAGCATGCGATTCAACCAGGAGTGAATAATGCCATCGCCCGGGCGCAGGGAAACACCGCCGCGGGTCATGATGAAATCAGGCAGGCTGTGTTGGGTGTCGATATCCACCGGCTTGGGATAGGCCGCGGTGTGGCAAAAGGACTGCATGGTCAGGTCGGCGGAAAATCCGAGACAGGCCAGGTCCTTCAGCTCATCTCGCGTCATGGGGCCGGTGGTATCCTGCGAGCCCACGGTTGTCATACGCGGTTCGCAATAGGTGCCGGGACGGACCCCTTCGACGCCGCAGGCCTTGCCGACCATCTTCTGGCCCAGGGTGTAGCCCTTGTCACTCTGCGCCGGCTGTTCCGGTTTACGGAACAGCTCTGATTTCCCGAGACCCAGTGATTCCCGGGCCTGCGTGGTCAAACCGCGCCCGATGATAAGGTTGATGCGGCCGCCGGCACGTACCTCGTCCAGCAGTACCTCGGATCTCAGCTCAAACTCCGAGAGGAGGTCGCCCGATTCCGACAGGATCTTGCCATCGTAGGGTCGAATTTCGACAACATCGCCCATTTCCAAGGCGTCCACTGGTGCTTCGAATACCAGCGCACCGGCATCCTCCATGGTGTTGTAGAAAATCGGTGCGATTTTATCGCCGATACAGATGCCGCCACCATTCTTGTTGGGTACGCCCTTGAGGTCGTCGCCGAAGAACCACAGCACCGAGTTAGTTGCTGATTTGCGCGATGAACCGGTGCCGACCACGTCGCCGACAAATGCCACCGGTAAGCCACTGGCCTGGACTGCTTCGACCTGAGCCATGGGTCCCGTGACACCGTGCTCGTCCGGTTTCAGCCCGTCGCGGGTCATCTTGTACATGGCCAGGGCGTGCAGGGGGATGTCGGGGCGGGACCAGGCGTCCGGTGCCGGGGACAGGTCGTCGGTGTTGGTTTCCCCGGTGACCTTGAACACCACTACCTTGATGGATTCCGGAACCTCCTTATTTGCAGTGAACCATTCCCCGTCGGCCCAGGATTGCATGCATGCCTGGGCATCGGCATTACCGTTTCTTGCCAGTTCTTCCACATCGTGAAAGGCGTCAAACATGAGCAGGGTGTGCTTGAGCTCGGTGGCTGCTGCAGTGCCCAGCTGATCGTGGCTGAGCAGCCCCACCAGCGTTTCAATGTTGTAACCACCGCGCATATTGCCCAGCAGTTTCACGGCGGCGCCGGCGTCGATCAGGCTACATTTCGTTTCGCTTTTGGCGATGGCAGACAGGAATCCAGCCTTGACGTAAGCGCCTTCATCCACACCCGGCGGTACCCGTGTGCTGATCAAATCCAGCAGGAAGTCCTCTTCCCCGGCCGGTGGCGCCTTGAGTAATTCCACCAGGCCTGCTACTTGTTCGGCGCTGAGGGGAGTGGGGGGGATTCCTTGGCTGGCGCGTTCGGCCACGTGTTCACGGTATGCTTCTAGCACGCTGGTTCTCCTGGGGTGGTGAAAAAAGGGGGTTGAATTATAGCTCACAAGTCTCTGAATTTGAACGAGAAGGTGGCTATACCGTGCATTCACGAGAGTGATAACGTACACTTCCGACAATGACTGAGCAGTGCGTTAAAACCCCCTGTATCGGCGTGTGTTCCACCGGAATCGGTGATCGGGTGTGCCGCGGTTGCAAGCGTTTTGCCCATGAAGTCATCCACTGGAACAGCTATGACAATGCCCAGAAATTGCTGATTGAGCAGCGGCTGGAGGATTTTCTCAGCCGTTGTGTGCGCAACAAGTTGCAGGTGACAGACAGCGATATACTGCGCCGCGAGCTGGATAGCCGGCGTATTTCCTATCCGCAGCAGCGGGATTGTTACTGCTGGGCCTACTGTTTGCTGCAAGCAGCCGCCAGCCAAATACCCGACCCGGCAGCTTTCGGGCTGATGATCGAGGCCCAGTACCGGGACCTGCCCCTGGCGACGGTGTGGCAGACCATCGACGACGAATTTTTTATCCTGTCGGATGCCTGGTACGAGCGTTACCTCAGCGCCTCACAGATGGCTTGAATTACTGCGGTGACTGATACCGATCCGATTCGGGCATTCCTGCTTTGCGAGACGCCGAGCGCCTGGGTCGACTGGGCACTGGAGAACCCGGACATTTTGCTGATAGACCATGCCAACTGCGAAAAAAAGGCCGCGTCCACCGCACTGAACCTGATGTACCGCTATGTGGATCATCACCGCCTGCTACAAAAGCTGTCGCGCCTGGCGCGCGAAGAACTGCGTCACTTCGAGCAGGTGATAGCGATTATGCAGCGTCGTGGTGTGCCCTATATTCAACTTTCAGCTGCCCGCTATGCCGGCGAACTGCGCCAATGTGTGCGCAGTCATGAGCCCGCACGGCTGCTGGATACGTTGTTGGTGGGGGCCGTGATCGAGGCGCGTTCCTGTGAACGGTTTGCGGCTCTGGCGCCGCACCTGGACCAGGAGCTGAGGGATTTCTACCGGTCCTTATTAAAGTCCGAGTCGCGGCACTTTGCTGACTATCTGAAACTTGCCGAGGGTATTGCCGATGCAGAAGAAGTGCGGCGTCGGTTGGAGGTGATTTTGGGTCGTGAAGCCGAGTTGATTGAGTCAGGGGACAGCGAGTTTCGTTTTCACAGCGGGGTGCCAGCGGCGTAGTCGGCTTAGTCCCGAGAGAGCCAGGGCCAGAGATCGACCCTGGCCGCGACTGGGAACCGCTTCAGTCGCCAACAACCTCTACCGAGTTGATGATGACGGCTTCAGCCGGCACATCCTGGTGAGCTCCAGAGCTGTTGGTGGCGACGGCCTTGATCTTGTTGACCACTTCCATGCCCTCGGTTACCTTGCCAAACACCGTGTAGCCCCAACCCTGGCTGTTTTTACTGGTGTGGTTCAGGAAATCATTGTCTTTCACGTTAATGAAAAATTGTGCTGTAGCAGAGTGGGGGTCCGTGGTCCGCGCCATGGCAATCGTGCCCTTGTCGTTGGTAAGGCCGTTGTCCGCTTCATTCTCTATGGAGGCGCCGCAGGTTTTCTCGTTCATGCTCACTTCGAAACCGCCGCCCTGGATCATGAAATTCTTGATTACCCGGTGAAAGATGGTGCCGTCGTAAAAACCGTCTTTGGCGTAGGCGACGAAATTCGCGCAAGTCTTCGGCGCCTTCTCACTGTTCAGTTCCAGGGTGATGTCGCCGTGGGTGGTACGCATGATGATCATTGTCTGTTCCTTGGGGGGTGTAGGGAAAGGGAAGCAATGATACGGACTTTTGCCGGTGCAGTGAACCGAATTGTCCCCTATAATACGCGACCTTTTTGCGTAACCGGCAAATGCTGAGATGACCGAGCCGACACAAGCTGCAAATTTTCTGCACAAACTTATTTCCAAGGATCTGGCGGAGGGTCGGGTGGCGCGAGTGGTCACGCGCTTCCCGCCGGAGCCCAACGGCTATCTGCACATCGGTCACGCCAAGTCCATCAGCGTCAATTTCGGTCTTGCCGAGCAGTTCGGTGGGGTCTGCAACCTGCGTTTCGACGATACCAACCCGGAGAAGGAGAGCCAGGAATACATCGAATCCATCCAGAATGATGTGCGCTGGCTGGGCTATACCTGGGATGGTGAGGTGCGTTTTGCTTCCTCCTATTTCCAGCAGTTGTTCGATTGGGCAGTTTACCTGGTGGAGCAGGGCCAGGCCTATGTCTGCGATCTGAGCGCCGACGAGGCCCGCGCGTATCGCGGCACCCTGACTGAACCGGGCCGCAACAGTCCCTACCGGGATCGCGCGGTGGCGGAGAACCTTGATTTGCTGCGGCGCATGAAGGCGGGAGAGTTCGAGGAGGGTAGCCGGGTGCTGCGGACCAAAATAGACATGGCTTCACCCAACATGAATATGCGCGACCCCATTATCTACCGGATTCGCAAGGTCTCCCATCACCAGACGGGTGACGACTGGTGCATTTATCCCACCTACGACTTCGCCCATGGCCAGGAAGATGCGATAGAGGGCGTCACCCACTCGATTTGCACGCTGGAGTTTGAGGACCACCGCCCCCTGTACGACTGGTACATAGAACATCTGCCGGTACCGCACCGGCCCTACCAGTACGAGTTTGGGCGCCTCAATACCAGCTACACGGTTACCAGCAAGCGCAAATTGAAGCAGCTGGTAGACGACGGCAGGGTGGCGGGCTGGGATGACCCGCGGTTGCCCACCCTGGCGGGCATGCGGCGGCTGGGGTACACGCCGGCGGCAATCCGACGCTTTTGCGACATGGTGGGAACCACCCGCAGCGATGGGGTGGTGGATGTGGCCATGCTGGAGCACGCCATTCGCGATGACCTCAACGCGAACGCGCCGCGGGCCATGTGCGTTATCGAGCCGCTGAAACTGGTGTTGCTGAATTATCCCGAGGACACACTTGAGCAACTTACAGCCGCCGCACATCCCACGCGGGAGGAGATGGGCGAGCGTTGCATACCCTTTACCCGTGAGTTGTACATTGAACGTGAAGATTTCCGCGAGCAGGCCAACAAGAAATTCAAACGGCTGGTGCTGGGTAAACGGGTGCGCCTGCGCAACGCTTATGTGGTAAAGGCCGAAGCAGTAGTGAAGGATGACTCTGGCGAAATCATCGAGGTACATTGCCAGCTGATTGAAGCTACGCTAGGCAAGGATCCTGCGGACGGGGTCAAGCCCCGGGGTGTGATTCACTGGGTCTCCGCCACCCGCGGCAAGCGCGCGGAAGTGCGCCTGTACGATCGCCTGTTCACCCACGCGGCGCCGGATAAGGGCGGTGACAATTTTATGGCTTATATCAATCCCGACTCGCTGGTGGTAAAGGTCGACTGCGTCATTGAACCGGGTCTGTTGGATGCGCTGCCGGAGCAGAATTTCCAGTTTGAACGCCAGGGTTATTTCGTGGCCGATCGCTACGATCACAGCGCTGAACATCCCGTGTTCAACCGCACCATCGGTTTGCGGGATACCCGGGCAAAATCCGGAAATCAGGGCGCATGAGTTTGCAACTCTACAACACCCTGAGTGGCAGCAAGGAAGAATTCGTGCCCCTGCAGCCTGAGCGGGTGACCATGTATGTGTGTGGTCCCACAGTCTACAACCTGGCCCACATCGGCAATGCGCGGCCGGTGGTTGTGTTCGATACCCTGTATCGACTGCTGCAGACCCACTATGAGGAAGTGGTGTACGCGCGCAACATTACCGACATCGATGACAAGATCATAGAGGCGGTGCGGGAGAGCGGACGTGACATGGCTGAGTTCGCGACGGAATTTACCGACAAGTACCGCGAGGACATGGCCGCACTCAACGCACTGCCGCCCACACTGGAGCCCCACGCCACACACCATATCGAGGAAATGATCGAACTGACCCGCATCCTCCTGGCAAAGGGTCACGCCTACGAGTCACAGGGACACGTGTTGTTTGCGGTTGAGTCCATGGCGGATTACGGCCAGCTCTCGCACCGCTCGCTGGAAGACATGCTGGCCGGTGCCCGGGTAGAGGTGGCCGACTACAAACGCTATGCCGGTGATTTTGTGTTGTGGAAGCCATCTGCTGAGGACGACCCAGGGTGGGACAGCCCCTGGGGACGCGGTCGCCCGGGGTGGCACCTGGAGTGTTCGGCCATGATCCACGCCCACCTGGGTGAAACCATCGATATTCATGGTGGCGGCCGTGATTTAATTTTCCCCCACCATGAAAATGAGCTGGCCCAGAGTCAATGTGCCCACGGCGGCGACTATGTGCGCTACTGGATGCACAATGCCTATCTCGACATTGACGGTGAAAAGATGTCCAAGTCGCTGGGCAACTTCCGCATGGTGCGGGATTTGCTCAGCCAGTACCGTGGCGAAGTGCTGCGATTTGCGCTGTTGTCGGCCCACTACCGCTCAGCGCTGAATTTCTCGGCGGACTTGTTGCAGCAGGCAGAGGCTAGCCTGGACGGGCTTTATGGGGCCCTGCGCGAGGTGCAGGATATCGAACTGGATAGGGATCTGGTCCTGGCAGACGAGGCTTTTTATGCCGCACTCAATGACGATCTCAACACGCCGATCGCCCTTGCCGAGTTGCACGCCCTGGCGCGGGAGCTGAACAAGGCGGTCGATGCCGACAGGGCCGCTCTGAAGGGACGCATTCTGGCCGCAGGTAATTTACTGGGTATTTTGCAACAGGACCCGGAGGACTGGTTCCAGGCCACGGCCCGGGAAGGTGCCATCAGCGCCGGGGAGATAGAAGCCCTGATTGAGCTGCGCCAGCAGGCCAAGCTTGACCAGGACTACCCCCTGGCCGACAAAATCCGCGAGGACCTGAGGGCGCAGGGAGTGGCGCTGGAGGATTCCCGTGAGGGCACCCAGTGGCGCCGCGAATAGGCTATTGACAGCTGCGGCGGAACCATCGAATTCGCCGCCCCTTTTGCTACACCACTTCAGGCCAGGCTCTTTTCGCCGGATGCAACGCTCTGGTAAATCAGGGTATTGATAGTCATGGGCCCCACGCCCCCGGGTACCGGGGTATAGGCCGCTACCCGATCGATGACAGCCGACAGTTCCACATCCCCGACACCACCCGGGTGATAACCCGCATCCACAACCACGGCGCCATCCTTGATCCAGTCACCCTTGATGAATTCCGGCTTGCCCACGGCACCGACGATGATGTCAGCCTGCTTGACCAACTCCGGCAGGTTCTGGGTGCGGGAGTGACAGATGGTGACGGTGGCATGTTCCTGTAACAACATCATGGCCATGGGTTTACCCAATATAGGAGAGCGCCCGACCACCACCGCATGCTTGCCTTTGATCTCAATCTGGTAGTGCTCCAGCATGCGCATGATGCCCTGGGGTGTCGCGCAGCCATAGGCTTCCTCACCCATGGCCATACGCCCAAAACCCAGGCAGGTGACGCCGTCCACGTCCTTGCTCAGGGCTATGGCATCAAAACAGGCCCGTTCATCGATCTGCTCAGGCACCGGGTGCTGCAGCAGGATGCCGTGCACATTGGGGTCGGTATTCAGTTCTTCAATTGTGGCCAGCAGTTCATCGGTGGTGGTAGAAGCGGGCAGTTCCACCGCCAGGAAGCCCATGCCGACCCGGCGACAGGCATTGCCCTTCATCTTGACGTAGGTGGCGGAGGCGGGATCGTCGCCCACCAGGATCGTCGCCAGAATCGGGGTTCTTCCCCCGGATTTTTCCTTCAGGCTCTCCACCCGTTTCAAGAGTTCGGCCTCGGTGGCTGCGGCCAGCGATTTACCGTCCAATACCAGTGCAGACATTGACACTATCTCCATGCGGTCGTAAGAGGCGGCGGATTATCGCATGAGGTATCATTTGCAGGGAAGCGCGTAGGCACTTGAAAGTGAGGCTTTTCCGCATTGACGCACTCAGGGGCCGCGGGTATTATGCGCGTTCCTGAAAATGGGATGAAGGGGACGGTCTTCCGTGGGCCGGCCTCCCATGGGGCGGCCTCCCCCAGGGCGTCCTGCCACGGGTCGGTGATCTGCCTGCAATATGTCGGGGTATAGCGCAGTCTGGTAGCGCGCCTGCTTTGGGAGCAGGATGTCGGGAGTTCGAATCTCTCTACCCCGACCACTTTTCCTTCTGTGCAGTGGTGGCCGTAGCTCATCAGGTAGAGCACCGGATTGTGGCTCCGGAGGTGGCGGGTTCGAGACCCGTCGGCCACCCCAATATTCCTCACTGTAGCTTGCCAGCTACGCGCCCGTAGCTCAGCTGGATAGAGCATCCGCCTTCTAAGCGGACGGTCACAGGTTCGAATCCTGTCGGGCGCGCCAATTTCAAACGGTTGTGATCGAGATCTCCGATTGCTTTAGAACTTCCATTGCCTACTCTGTGTCCACGTCTGGGACAAGTAAGTGCAGACCACGCTTGCAGGGAGTGTTGGCTAATAATTGATGGCGGGGTTATCGCCGGGGTAAATCACGCCGGCCAGCATCATACCGTCCGGGTCGGTGCATTCCAGTGAGTGAATTTGCTTGCGTGGCAAAAAGATGACGTCGCCGGTCGCAACCGGTGTTTTGAGATCCTCTGTCCACATAAAACCGCTGCCCTTGAGTATCACGATGGATTCCTCGTAGAGGTGCCGGTGCATGGCGGCCTTGGATTTTGGCACATCGCCAATGAACTGGGTGACGACGTTGGAGCCGATGCACTTGTCGACCAGTATCTGGAAAAATCGGTCAGCCATGGTCTGCCGCTGCTCCGGATCAACGCCCACCGTGCGCTCCGGGTAGTCAGTTTCAAACCCGGTCGGCATTTGCGGCAGGAACTCTGCCTGCTCTGCCTGCGGGCAGACCGCCAGAAACAAATTGATGGCCAGAGTGTCAGGATTGTTGATGGAGAAAGCTTCGCCCGGGCGCACGTACACGCCCATGTGCGGGCTGATGGGGAAAACGCGACCGCTGATAGTGATTTGCCCCCGGCCCTGAGTCACCAGCGCGATGGTGTGCCGGTCTCCGAAGTGAGTCACCGGGCTTTCGCCGCTGCCTACTTCGGCGTAAAACTGCGACTGATACAGGGCCCCTGTGGTGGCGGAAATCACGGGTCCCAGACGCAGATTTCCATGTTCCTGCAAGGGAATCCGCTCGACCTTGCTGACGTAACAACCGCCATTGAGCAACGCCCTGCCATCGGCGCCGGCAGCAACAATCGGGATGGCGAGGTTTTCAGGACTATTCGGATCATCCTCGTCGTAGTCTGCCTTGAGGTCGTTATGGGCGCCGTCACAAAAGGGCTTGTCAGCCGAGTGCTTGCAGCCGCAAAACAGTACTTCCTGGTGCGGCTCCTTAGCGGCGTAACGAACCGGCTCGAAGCCGGTGCCCTGGTGCGAGCCGTCACAGAAAGGCTGCTGCTGGCTGAGCCCGCAACTGCACCACAAGTAGGTTTTGCCCATCTCCAACTCATGGTAGTAGGGCTTGTAGCGCGCCACCTGCGGCAGTTCCGGTGTCGTTTTCGGCATGATCATTCCGGGGTCGAGAAGCTGGCCCGTGATGTTACCATCATGTGTACGGACGTGCCTGAGTGCTGGTCTTACAGCGCCATTTCCGCCATCTCCCGCAGCAGGTTTTCATCGCCATTGATCAATAGCGAGGTGACCGGCGAATTGCGCCAATCCTGCAAACGCTCCACAATGCGACCGCGGGGGCCGCTGAGGGAGATTTCATCCGCGAACTGGTCCGGCACCGCGGCGATGGCCTCGTCCCGCTTGCCCTCGAAGAACAGCTCCTGAATAGCTTCTGCCTCGGCCTCAAAGCCCATGCGTGCCATCAGTTCCTTGTGGAAATTGCGTTTTTTCGAGCCCATGCCGCCGATATAAAAACCCAACATAGCCTTGACCGGATAGAGCGCCTCTTTCAGGTTGTCATTGATGTTAACCAGGGTGAAGGCGGCTATTTCAAAACCCTCTTTGGCGCCCCGAAGTTGCTCGGCGTAGACTTCCTGGCGGTAGGGCGAGTAGTACAGCGGCAGCCAGCCGTCGGCAATCTCCGCCGTCTGGGCGACGTTTTTCGGGCCTTCGGCCCCGAGGAAGATAGGCAGATCTGCCCGCAGCGGGTGGGTAATGGATTTCAGGGGCTTGCCCATACCCCAGGATCCCGGACCGGTATACGGCAACGGGTAGTGTTCTCCGTCATTGCTTACCGGCCCCTCGCGGGCCAGAATCTTGCGGATGATGCTGACGTACTCACGGGTGCGGGAGACGGGCTTGCTGTAGGGCTGGCCGTACCAGCCCTCTACCACTTGCGGGCCAGATACGCCCAGTCCAAGAATCATGCGGCCGCCAGACATATGATCGAGTGCCAGCGCGGCCATGGCGCAGGAGGCGGGCGTGCGCGCAGAAAGTTGGGCCACCGAGGTGCCCAGGCGAATCTTTGAGGTATGGGCACCCAGCCATGCTAATGGCGTAAAGCAATCGTTGCCCCAGGATTCCGCCGTCCACACCGAATCGTATCCCAGCCGTTCGGCGGCCTGGGCGAGTTCGACGTGACTGGCGGGGTAGAGCGCGCCCCAGTATCCGAGTTGTAATCCCAGTGAGAGTTCGGCCATGGTTTGCTCCTGTGAAGGGTTAGCAAAAGCGGCAGTGTAACCCATATAATATG
>JAPUKZ010000343.1 GCA_027295405.1 Gammaproteobacteria bacterium | reverse complement strand
CGGCGGTATCAATGAAGTTACCGCCCGCCTCCACGAAAGCGTCAAACATGGCGCGGCTCTCGGCCTTGTCCGCACACCAGTCCTCATCCGAGCCAAAGGTCATGGCGCCCAGGCACAATTCCGATACCCGTAATCCGCTGTTCCCCAGTAATTTGTATCTCATCGCTTCGACTCCCCGACTTGTCTTCGAATAAGAAAACGCTCACTTAATAATAGACAACAAAATGAAGATTACCTCAGCCCCATTGCCGGCTAAGCTGTTGGCACCGCGAGAGGGAACCATATGACCGAAGTGGCCAAAGAAAGAATGACCGCCGATGTCGACGATGATCAACGAGCTTTACCAACGTCCTGAAATGGGCTTTGTCAGTCATGAATCCTGGTCGTACCTCCAGTATGATTCAGTACTGGCAGGGATACTCGAAAACCAGCGCAATCCAGATCAGGGTGGCGCCCCCGAAATGCCGCCGCTCGGGGTGAGCCTCAACGTACTTGAGCACGATGTCGATCAACTGGCCGCGACTGACATCACCCGGTATGCAGAAGTAAGGCTCCGGCATTTTCTCGGTGCCCGCGGCGCCATTGTGAGAATCAATCACACCCATGATGTAGCCCGCGCAGGTGCCAGCATAGTAGTTTTTGGCCGGTCCTTCTCCCAATTTCTCGCATTGCTCCAACAATTGGTGGCCGTCGATCCGTTCCGCTGTGCTGGCTGGCTGGCTCAAGGTTGCAACGCTTATCGCGAGCGCAATTAGTAGTAATGCGCTGTGTCTCATTCTCGCTCCCCGCTGAACACTATTTTTCCCGCCAGACCAGACTCACTGGCAGGGCGGCGAGAGGTAGGATCAGCTGGCCATTCATCTAAAAGTGGCGTTTTGATAACATTATATTATTATATATATCAATGGTATGCATATATATTATTGTACGTATATACAGTAAGTCTCTTAACGGGGACAGACTTAAGTCTGTCCCCAATCGAGGTGAAGTCTGTCCCCAATCGAAGTGTAAAGAAGTTCCTGGTGCGGGTGCGGGAATACGATTTACGTCAGGTCACGGGAGACGACCCGCCTGGCCACGGCAATAACCGCTCGCACACAGACATTGCCGGCCAACATTGGCGCGCTGCTGCTGAATAGGTACGACCCCATCAAGCTGACAGAGGACCTGACGATGCTGGATATTGTCTCGGGCGGCCGGGTCACTCCACCGGGTAACCCTTCTCCATCCACAGTTGCATACCCTTGTCCAGGGCAATGGCGCGGGTAAAACCCATTTCCTTGAGGGTTGCTGTGGCCAGGGTGGATATCCGCCCAAACTCACAGTACACCACGATGCGCCGGGTGGGGTCGGGCAGGCGCTCGTTTACGCACAGCTCCAGCTGGCCACGAGGGATGACCATGGCGCCGGGAATATGCGCCTGTTCATAGGCGTCCTTCTCCCGCACATCCAGCAACACAATGCCCGGGTCATCACTCTGGATTCTGCGCAGCACCTCCTCCAGCGACATAAACGACACATTGTGCGCCGCCTCAGCGATTAACTGTTCAACCGTCTTGCCGCCACTGAGGTTGGTGCGCAGGGCTTCCGACAAGTGGTCCGGTTCCCTGAGGGTGAGCTTGCGCATTTGCGTGACGAACTCACCCCGCTCCTTGAGCTGCAGCCGGGGGTTTTCCGCCGCTTCCTCAGCGATGCTGGAAGACTCGCGCCGGCTGTAAATGTGGGCCGGGTAAACCAAGGTCTCCGGGGCCAGCCTCAACAGCTTGTTGAACAAACTGTCATAGAGCTGGTCCGGGTCACCGGAGGGCAAATCAGTACGACCGCAGCCGCCTATAAGCAGGGTATCGCCGGTAAAGACCCGGTCTTCCACATGCACGCTAATGGAATCGTCTGTGTGCCCGGGAGTATGCATGATATTGAGGGACAGTTTACCGAGGTTTATTTTCTCACCGTCGTCCACCCGCATATCCACAAAGGGCGCCTGGCTGTTGCGATGCATAATGATGGGCACATTCAGCTTGCGCGCCAGTTCAGTAGTCCCGGAAAAGTGATCGGCATGGGTGTGGGTATCCAGTACGTAGTGGATGCTGACACCCTCTTGGGCGGCCAGGCCCAGATAGCGGTCCACCTGGCTGTCCTCGGGGTCGATAACAACCGCCGTGCAACTGTCTTCACAGGCGATGAAATAGGATTGGCAACCCCGTTCTGTCGCCACCTGATGAAAAATCATCGGCAAAGCCCTGACTTGTCCTGGATAAAGACAGCATAGACCAGCAGCGCTACCAGTAACAGGGGGGTCAGATCAAAGATACGGGTAGCGCCGCAAGCACTATCCATGCTCCGCGCAGGACTTTCCAGCTACGGCGTCAGCACCAGCAGTAACAGGGTAACCCAGCGCAAAATTTTCATGCGGTGCCTCGTGCCAGTGGTGCTTGCTTCAACCGTTAAAGCGCTGTTGCAGGTTTGCCCGCCGCTGACGGATCTGATTGCGACGCTGCTCAGCGCTAAACTCGCCAACATCCTCCGGCAGTTCGTCCCGCAGGCGCTCGAAATCCACCAGCCGGGCCCGGGGTTGCTGTGATTCCGGCAGATCTTCCAGCAGGCCCTGCCAGCGCATGAAGATCAGGCCGCGGCGGTGGCCCTCAGTATCCAGCCAGTTGTGAATGCCGGGATCTTTATGGGAAATAACCGCGTAACAACGACCGTCACTACTGCACTGCATTTGATCCAGCGAGAGACTGGTGGTCCGGTTTTCGTAATTCAGGCTGGTGAACCACAGGCTGCCAAGCTCAATGCCCTGATAGCTGGCAGCACTGGGCGCGGTACTGAGGATGATGGCCTTATCGTTGTCCAACTCCCAACTGCCGGCGGCGGAGTACTGGCCTACCAGCCCGCCGCGGGTGGGCTGTGGCGCAGAAATGCCGTTGCGCGGCATCAGGTTCCAGCCCCGCTGGGCTAACTGCAGCCAGGTGGCGTTGCGATCAAACAGTATGACGGCTGCATCCTGCAAGCCTTTGGCCATGCGGGCAGGGCTTAATGGAATTGCAGGTTCACCCGCTGTCCCGATTTTTTCGATGCGCAATTTGCCCGCGTGCTCTGCACCCCAGTCACTGTGTGTAAATCGAACTAACAGGGTTTCAGCACCCTCCGCTTGGGCCAGCCAATTGACTCCAGGGCCGGGATCGTGGCGACTGATGAGCACTTCGAAACTGCCATCCTCGGCGAGGGCCATGTCTGCGCCATCCAACACACTGACATTGGTGCTGCTTCCCGCGCCACGCACTCCGGGCTTACCGATCAGCAGTTGGAAAACCATGTTTGCGGTCGTACCCCGTTCACCGATCACGCGATAATCCGCGTCATCACGAATCAATGCGACCAGGTAGTTGTTGTCAGGGTTGTCCAGACCGTTCTTGCTGGTCCAGTCGGAGGATGACATAAATCGCGGCTGATCGTGATCCATAAGGGCACCGGCCTTGATGGAGCCAATCAAGCCGTACAAAAGGCTGCGAAAAGCTTCGGCCCGTTCCTGATCATCTTCGAAGAAATCGGAATTTCGAAACTGCGACATCGTCTCGCGTTGCGCGCGAATAAAATCATCCCAGGCCTGTTCCAGGGGATCGTCCAGCAACTCAGATGGCGCGAACAGCAGCGCCGAAGCGGTGAATCGCCCCGCATAAAACGCAACCGCCAGCAGCAGGACAAGAAAAACCGGAAGGAGCAACTTGGGCATGGTGTAGCCTTTCGGGGCGGCCTGATTGTGATTTGCAATCATTACAGACTAGAGCACCCGCTGCCAATAGCCCACATCAATCCAGCGCTCAAACTTACGACCCACCTCGGTGAAGTGTACTGTCTTTTTGCGGCCCAGCTTTTCGTGCGGGGCGACACTGGCGGGATTGGGGCAGGGCAGTGCCCACCACCATCACGGCCACGGGCAGGGTTACCAGTTCGGGAATGGGCGCCAGTTGAGCACCGATCAGGCCTCCCACCAGCACGATCATGGAGGCACAGCATTGATTCAGTGCCTGGGCCGCCATCAGCAACCAGACATTCAGGGGCATTCGCATGCCAGCGAGTCCAGGCGGGCAAGATGAGGCTAGCAAGCCAACAACTCGTAGAACTCTGTTTCCTGCTCCTGTTGCTGGTAGCCACACCCAGCTGGTCTATTTCCACCATACACTGCCCCGCCAGCTGCACAGTGGCAACCGGGTGGCGCAGTTTCGGATCCAGACCGTGCGCCTTGTTAGCTGAGGTGATGCGGGTATCGAAACTCCAGCTCTGGGTGGCACCCAAGCTGGTGTAGATAGCCAGCGCCGCATCCCGGCGCAGGCAGCTGCTGACCGGAATGAACAGGCGATCCACATCGCGCACCAGCACTGCCAGCGCCATCCCGCCCAGCTCGAGAAACGGCTTGGCCGGTATCACATCGGGATTGCTGATAATGCGAACCCAGGGGTAGCCGCTGGCTGAGCACAGGGTGACGATGGGGGTACCGGCCAGTTTCGGTTTGCCCCACAGGCTAGCCTGGGCCGC
>JAPUKZ010000342.1 GCA_027295405.1 Gammaproteobacteria bacterium | reverse complement strand
TCCTGGTTACCCTGGAAGACAACGTGGTTGCGGGCGGCGCCGGTGCCGCTGTGCTCGAGTGCCTGCAGCGGGAAGCGGTGCTGGTACCGGTGCTGAATCTCGGTTTACCAGATACCTTTGTCGATCACGGCAAACGCGAAGAACAGCTGGCCTGGGTGGGGCTGGATGCGGATGGGGTACTGGCCTCGATCCAGAAGCGGCTTACCAGCATGAATGAAGGCAAGGCACCCCTGGGGGTGGCGAACTTAGAGCTCTAGCGGATACCCACTCCAGCGCGCGCTGCAATCCCATACTAATATCCCGGCGGCGGCTGGAACGCCCGGTGATGCTGCTCCAGCATCTTTGCCACCGCCAGTGAGGTCTTATCCTCCAGGTACGGCGCCACCACTTGCATACCCAACGGCAGCCCATCGCGGCTGAGCCCCACCGGCACCGCGGTCGCGGGCAGATAGCTATTGAGGGTGACACCGGCCCAGCCAATCACATCCAGATAAGGGCGCTGCTCACCATTGATCATCAAGGTTCTTGCGTGAATGTCGGGCTCGTGGTCGTGCTCGAAGGCGGGAACGCTGGCGCAGGGGCAAAACAGCACATCGTAGTCTGCAAAGAACTTCGTCCATGTGGCCCGGTAGTGCAGGCGTTTTTCGTTCTGTTTGAGCCAGTCGCGGTGGCTCTGGGCAATGCCACGCATTTGCTGCATCCGCATACTGTTGTCCGCCGGGTCCGCCTCATCCAGCGCCGCCCTGGCCATTGCATAGACTTCCTCAGGCATACCGGCACCCATCACACCGAAGAGCAGGTAGGCGTAGTTGCTGTGGTGGGCTTCCATACTGAACTCCGGGTGGGTATCCCAGCTAACGCTGGCACCCGCGTCTTGCAGGGATTTGGCGGCGGCGGTGATGGCGGCTTGAATGTCTTCATCCACCGGGAAGGTGGGATCATTGCACCACACGGCGATGCGCAGTTCAGCCGGATTGGTGGTGCAGGCAGGGGGCAACTGAATACTCCAGGCCAGTGCTTCTTCCGGCCCCGGCCCTACCAGGATATCCAGTGCTTTTTCCAGATCATCCACACAGGTGCCAATGGGGCCAACAACCGATAGATCTCCCTCGGACAGGGTGTTATCACCCGGCGGTAAATGGCCGCGCTGGGGAATGATGTTGTAGCTGGGCTTGTGCCCGAACACGCCGTTAAAATGACTGGGAGTACGGATAGAACCACCACTATCGCTACCCAGTTCCAGCGGTGTCAGCCCGGCCGCGACCGAGGCAGCAGCCCCGCCGGAGGAACCGCCGCAGGTGCGGTCTGTGTTCCAGGGATTATTGGTGGTGCCATAGATCTCGTTGTAAGACTGTAAATCGGCACTCATGAAGGGCACATTGGTTTTACCGAAGACGATGGCGCCGGCATCCACATAACGCTGCACAGATACCGCGTTCTCGCTGGGAACATTGTCTTGGCATTCCGGAATACCCCCTACCGTCACCAGCCCTTCGGTGGCGAGTGCATCCTTGATGGTCAGGGGAACGCCGTGTAGAGGCCCCCAGTTGTCGCCCCTGGCTGCTGCAGCATCCGCCGCATCCGCCCGCTCTCTTGCGCGCTCTACGTCCAGTGCCACCACCGCGTTAAGCTTTGGATTGTGCTGCTCAACCCGATCCAGGAAAAACTCCAGCACTTCCCGCGCTGATATTTGCTGTTCACGAATAGCGTCGGCTATGGCAAAAGCACTTTTGTAAAGTAGGTCCATTATTCAATCTCCGGCGGAACCAGGTATAAAAAAGCTAGAAAAGTTATCCACAAAAACCACAGCGGCCCCGGCCCCTTTCTAGTTTTGTGGATAACCGTTGGGGTTTTTTTGTTGCCAGCGCCAGGCGTCGGCGACCATGGTGTCCAGGTCGAGTTCGGCTTGCCAGCCCAGCAGTTCCCGGGCCAGGCCGGGGTTAGCATAGAGCGTGGCCAGGTCGCCGGGGCGACGTGCCTCGATCTGGTAGGGGATGGTTTTGCCGCTGGCTTTTTCGAAGGCGGCCACCAATTCCAGTACCGAGTAGTTGTTGCCGGTACCCAGGTTGATGTTCAGCACGCCGGGTCCGGTTGCCAGTTTCTGCAGCGCTTTCACGTGCCCCTTGGCCAGATCCACCACGTGGATGTAATCGCGTACCCCGGTGCCATCGCGGGTGTCGTAGTCATCTCCCCAAACGGAAAGCCGTTCCCGTTTGCCGATCGCCACCTGGGCAATGTAGGGGGTCAGGTTGTTGGGGATGCCGTTGGGGTCCTCGCCGATGTCGCCACTGGGATGGGCGCCCACCGGATTGAAATAGCGCAGGTTGATGGCATTCCAGTTGCTGTCCGCAGCGCAGATATCCCGCAGCATCTGTTCCACCATCAGCTTGGTCTGGCCGTAAGGGTTGACGGCCTGCAGCGGAGAATCCTCCGCGACCGGATCAGCGCTGGAGCAGCCGTAAACCGTGGCTGAAGAACTGAATACCAGATTACGAACCTGGTGCTCCTCCAGCACTTCAAACAGGGTCAGGGAACCACGCACATTGTTGTCGTAGTAGCGCAGGGGTTGCTCTACCGACTCGCCCACGGCCTTCAAGCCGGCAAAATGAATGACCGCATCGACGCTGTGTTGGTCCAGCAAATTGTGCAGGCGCTCGCGATCACGAATATCCACAGCGTAAAAGTCCAGGGATTTCCCGGTGATGGCCTGCACCCGGCGCAGGGATTCCTCCCGGGCATTGCACAGGTTATCCAGAACCACTATTTTATAACCGGCCTGCAGCAACTCAACACAGGTATGAGAACCAATGTATCCAGCGCCGCCAGTAACTAAAATGGATTTCAACTGCTACAATTCCCAGCCCGATTACCGCTCGCGAGTGTAACCCAATGCCGAAGGCAAAAAAAATTGATTTTGAGGCCTCTCTGGGCCAACTGGAGCAGTTGGTGGATCAGATGGAGGACGGGGAGCTCAGTCTGGAAGATTCACTCAAGGCCTTTGAGCAGGGGGTAAAACTGACCCGTGAGTGCCAGCAGGCCTTGAAAGAGGCGGAGCAGAAGGTGCAATTGCTGATAGAACAGAATGGCGAGCTGGTCGCCACCCCGTTTACCGAAGCTGAGGACGAGGAATGAACTCGCAGCTCACCGACCTGCAGGATCGTTGCAATGGACTCCTGCTACATCTACTGGGCAGCGGCAGCTCCGAATTCCACCCCCATGCCGCACCGCTCTTATACCGCCTGTTTGAGGCCAGCGCTTATTCCCTGACCGCCGGTGGGAAACGGGTTCGCCCGCTGTTGGTATACGCCGCTGGCACCGCCGTTAAAGAGGAGTGTCTCTCAGCCCAGGGCATCGATTACGCGGCCTGCGCCGCCGAGATGATCCATACCTATTCCCTGGTGCATGATGACTTGCCCGCCATGGACGACGATGAACTGCGTCGCGGCCAACCCACCTGCCATATCGCCTTCGATGAAGCCACGGCGATGCTGGTGGGCGATGCCCTACAGGCGCGCGCCTTCGAACTGCTGGCAGAGGCGCCGGATGTTCCCGCGGAAACGCGGGTATTGCTGGTGCAGTGTCTGGGTGCGGCGGTTGGAGCCCGGGGCATGGCCGGCGGGCAGGCGATTGATGTTGCCGCCTCGGATCGCGAAATCAGCCTGGAACATCTGGAAGTCATGCACACCTTGAAAACCGGGGCCTTGATCCAAGCCTCCGTGCAGATGGGGGCGCTTGTAGCCGGCGCCAGCAGCGAGCAGTGTGAGGCCCTGGATGAATTCGCCAATGCCATTGGCCTCGCCTTTCAGGTGCGGGACGATGTCCTGGATGTAGAAAGCGATAGCGCCACCCTCGGCAAGCAACAGGGTACAGACGCGGCGCACAACAAACCTACCTACGTGAGCTTGCTGGGAGCTGACGGTGCCAAGGCCAAGTTGGCGGAGCTACTGGATGATGCCCTGGCAGCGCTGCAGCCTTTCGGCGAATCCGCGAGTTCGTTGCGAGAGATTGCCCACTATATTGCGGAGCGCGATCACTAGCGGCGGCGCGAGAAGTGTCCTGCGACCGTAGAACCGGCGCTCAGCCCATCAAATGGCCGAGCTTGCCCGCTTTGGTCGCCAGATAGTGCCGGTTATGAGGGTTGTGGGGAGTCTCCAGTGAGATGCGTTCTTCCACCTTGATGCCCAACTCCTCCAGCGCAGTCACCTTGCGGGGATTGTTGGTCATCAAGCGCAAGCTGGCAATGTTCAGGTGCTCCAACATGGGTTTGCAGATGCTGTAGTCGCGCATATCCGCACCAAAGCCCAGCGCCTCATTGGCCTCCACCGTATCGGCACCGGCGTCCTGCAACTTGTAGGCTTTGATCTTGTTGAGCAAGCCGATGCCACGCCCTTCCTGACGCAGGTACAACAACGCGCCGCGGCCCTCTTCGGCAATGGCTTTTAACGCCACCTGCAGCTGTTCACCACAGTCACAGCGCATGCTGAACAGGGCATCGCCGGTCAGGCATTCCGAATGCACCCGGGCCAGCACCGGTTCACCACTAGAGACATCACCCAGAGTCAGCACCAGGTGCTCTTTCTCGGCGGCAATATCTTCAAAACCGTGGATATCAAACTCGGCCCACTGGGTAGGGAGGCGGGACGTTGCTACGTAGCGTATGGACACTCTGTGCGGCTATCCTGAAAAGGGCAAGTAGTTTAGCAGCTGGTTCAGCGGGAGGCGAGCGCCAGTCAGGGCCCCTGGGTTGCTGCTAGTACCGCTGCAACAACATGAGAACGCCGGCTTTTTCGCTCATTTCCACATGCTCCAGATAGCTCATACCCAATAACACCGTAGCCGGAAATCTCCCTTCCAGCACCGAGGCCTGTACCTGATTGACCCGGATGCCACCCAGAACCACACTGTCCAGCAGAATCGAGTAGGCCAGCACCTGCCCCGAGGCTGTGGTCACCAGGTGGGGGACGCCATTGCGGTAATCCAGGCCCAGGGCATCGGCGGTACCGGAGTTCATGGCCACCACGTTGGCCCCGGTATCCACCAGAACCTGGGTGGCGTGACCGTTAATCGTCGCTGTAGTCACATACTGGCGATTCTTGTTGGTACGGATGGACACCGTGCGCAGTGTGGCTTCCTGGTACACCGCGCTGATGCGCTCAGATACCGTCACCGTCTGTTCACGTCCATTGACCAGGATCCTGGCTTGTTTGGAGTCCGCCTCGAGCAATTGCACACCTTCAAAGCTGGTGCCGACCTTAACCAGTCGCTCCTTCCCGTTCACCTTGAGGTAGGCCGCGTTTTTGAACAAAGCCATTACCTCCACGTCCGCCAGCGCCAGCGGGCAGAGCAGGCAGCTCATGCTGAGAATCAGGGTCGCAATCGATCGCGTCATACACCCAAGATTACCCGCTGGGTCAGGAGTTCACCAGCCAAAAAACCCCATGCAGTATTCCGCAGCTGACGATGCCGGCGAGAATGTCATCCAGCATGATGCCCAGGCCACCATGTACCCGCTTGTCGCACACGCTGATGGGCCAGGGTTTGAGGATGTCGAACAGGCGAAATACCAGGAACCCCGCCAGCACCCAGACCCAGCCCGTTGGTAGCGCCCACATGGTGATCCAGTAGCCGACGAACTCGTCCCAGACAATTCCCTGGTGGTCGCGCACACCCAGTTCGCGACTGGCGCGACCGCACAACCCGATACCGACAGCGGTGCTCAGCACCAAGAACAGCGTGTACAGCGGCAGACTCAGCTCACAAACCAGCAGATAGAGCGGTATTGCGATCGCCGTTCCTACCGTGCCGGGCGCCATGGGAGCAAGCCCGCTACCAAATCCGAAAGCCAGAAACTGGACCCAGGAGGCAAATGGCTGAGGCCCCGCCTTGGCAACCGCAGCGCCTTCGCGGCTTACCCCCGCCTCACCCGGGGAAAAGTTATCCACAATTTCCCCAGTGGCCCCGGCCCCTCCGCTGAAATGTTGATAACCGGGGGTGGGGGTGGGGTGGTCGCAGGTAACTGTGGAGCCGGGGGTGACTTCGCCAATACGGGTGCAGCCGGGGGGAACCTGGGAGAGTTTTTCCGGGGCAACGGTGAACAGGAGTTCGTAGTCATCGCCGCCACTGAGGGCCCAGGTGATGGCCTGATGCTGATCAGCCAGGGATCGCAATGCGGGCGACAGCGGCAAGCTGTGTTCATCCAGGGTGATACCAACACCACTCCGTTCGCAGAGATGCCCTGCGTCAGCAAGCAGGCCATCAGATACATCGATAGCACTGGAAGCGCAGCCCAATAAGCGCTGGCCCAGCTCCAACCGTGGCGTGGGTCGGTAAAAGCGCTCCAGCAGGTAATCCTGGTATTGCTGCTCGCCGCTCCAGGTCCCCGCCATTACCGCCAGCGCGGCGGCGGCATCACCGGGATTACCGCTGACATAGACCGCATCTCCCGGTTGCGCGCCGCTGCGCGACAGGGCCTGATCTGCAGGCAGTGCCCCAAACACCTGCACCGTGATGGTGAGGGGGCCGCGCGTGGTATCTCCACCAATCAATTCAACCCGGAATTCTTGCAGGGAGTTGGCGATGCCGGTGGCAAACTGCGCCAACCAGACATCGTCGGTCTCGGCCAGAGTCAGGGCCAGGGTTATCGCCAGGGGTTCGGCACCCATTGCGGCCAGGTCGCTGAGGGCAGTGGCCACGGCCCGGAACGCCACTTGCTCCGGCGGTGCATCAACCGCGAAATGCACTCCCTCAACCATGGTGTCCACCGACGTGGCCAGGCGTTGACCAGCGGGCAAATCCAGAATCGCGCAATCATCCCCGATCTGGTTGGACAGGGGCGCGAACCAGGTATCAATCAGCGAAAATTCGTCAGCCATGGTCGCGCTGCGCGGCTACAGAAGCGGGGTGAAGGGAGTGGCGCTCACCTCAGCACCGCTCTGCAAGGGAGGCGCTAACCAGCCGCCTCTACCTCGGCGACTTCCGGTTGGCGAAGTTGGCGGGCGGCCTGATCCAGAACCCCATTGATGAACTTGTGACTGTCGGTGGCGCCAAATTTCTTGGCCAGGTTCACCGCCTCGTTAATAACCACCTTGAAGGGTACATCAATGCGTTCCTTCAGCTCGAAAGTGCCCAGCCGTAACAGGGCGCGTTCGATGGGGTCGAGTTCTTCCAGGCTGCGCTCCACCATGAATTGGGCAAAGATAGCCTCTAGGTCCTCCAGCTGCGCCGGTACCTCATGCAACAGGGCATGAAAGTACTCGCCATCCACCTTGCTGAAATCGTAGTCAGCGCGAAATTCCGCCTCGATTTCATTCAATGAGGCGTCTGCCATATACCATTGATACAGAGCCTGCAGCGCATAATGGCGGGCCTTGTGACGTTTGGCCGCGAGCGGATTGTATGTGCGTTTTTTAGTCACAGATCGGTTGCCCTTGGCCTACAGCTTGCGCAGCAGAGAGACCATTTCCAGTGCCGACATCGCCGCTTCTTCGCCCTTGTTACCGGCCTTGGTGCCAGAGCGTTCAATCGCCTGCTCGATGGTATCCACCGTCAGCACGCCAAATGCGACCGGCAAACCGTATTCACCGATAACCGACGCCAGTCCATTAACACACTCTCCGGCGACGTATTCAAAATGCGGCGTTCCGCCACGGATCACCGCTCCCAGGGCAATGATGGCATCGTAATTACCCGAAGCGGCGGCTTTCTTGCATACCAGGGGGATCTCAAAAGCGCCCGGTGCGTAGATAACGGTGATATTGACGTCGCTCACGCCGTGGCGGCGCAAGGTGTCGATGGCAGCGTCTTTGAGGTGCTCCACAACAAAGCTGTTCCAGCGCCCCACCACCAGTGCGAAGCGGCCCTCGCTGGCCGAGAAGTCGCCCTCTATGGTCTTGATTTCACTCATAATATTTCCTTGTGAATCTAGCCCTCAGTGTCGTGAGTCGGAGGTTCGCACACGGTCAGAAAGCCTCCGATTCGCGACACTGGGGGCTCACATACTCGGTCACCTCGAGGTCAAAGCCCGAGATGGCATTGTACTTGATTGGTGCACCCATCAAACGTATTTTCCCCACCCCCAGATCGCGCAAAATCTGCGACCCCAGGCCCACGGTCATGTAGATATTGGGGTTCTCGCCACTGATGCGTTCGATTTCGGCTCTGCCCAGCGCTATATCGATACTGTGCAGTAACTGGTCATTGCTTTCCGTGCGAGCCAGCAGCACGACCACCCCGGCGCCAGCGTCATTTACGGCTTGTAAACACTTACTAATGTTCCAGCTGGGATTGCCCGGCGCCTCGGCACCCAACATATCCCGCACCGCCGCCTGCACATGCACCCGGACCAGAGTGGGCTGATCCGCCTGGATCTCCCCACGATGCAAGGCCAGGTGAACATCGCCGGTGTTGTGGTCACGATAGGCCGACAGCTTGAAAGTGCCGTGGGGGGTTTGAATCTCGCCCTCACGAACCTTGCGAATGGTGCGCTCGCTGACCACCCGAAAGTGGATCAGATCGGCGATAGAGCCAATCTTCAGGCCATGGGTTTGGGCAAAATCTGCCAGCTGCACACCATTGGCCAGCAGCCCATCGGCGGTGAGGATATCGGCCATCATGGCCGCCGATTGCAAGCCCGCCAGACGGGCGTAGTCGGAGGCCGCTTCGGTGTGGCCGGCCCGGGTGAGCACGCCGCCGGGCACCGCAGTCAGGGGGAAAATATGTCCCGGCTGTACAATATCCTCTGCCACCGCCTGCGGCGACACGGCAACCTGTATGGTGCGGGCGCGATCGGCGGCGGAGATTCCGGTGGTAATGCCCTCGCGAGCCTCTATCGACACCGTGAAGTTGGCCTTCTCGCCGCTGGGTTCCTCCGCCATGGGGGGCAGACCCAGCAACTGGCAGCGCTCTTCTGTCAGCGCCAGGCACACCAGGCCTTTGGCCTGGCGCGCCATGAAATTAACATGGCTGTCGTCCACGTGCTCGGCGGCCATCGTCACCACACCTTCGTTGAGGCCTTTTTCCTCGTCATCATCCAGCAGCACGACCATTCGCCCCTGGCGAATATCACTGATGATCTCTTCGACGCTGTTCAATTCCACTGTTTATCGTCCCCTGGCGCCTTTGCTAAACCCGTGTTCGGCGAGAAATCCTTCACTGAGCCCGCCGGCCCCGGGGCTTGCCGCCTGATTTCCCTGCAGCAAGCGCTCAAGATAGCGGGCGATCACGTCCACCTCCAGATTCACTTTACTGCCAAGCTGATAGTCTCCGAAGATCGTTTCCTGCAGGGTCTGCGGGATAATATTGAGATCGAACTCGGCACCGTTAACCGCATTGACCGTAAGACTGGTTCCGTCAATGCAGATCGAGCCTTTGTGGGCGATGTACCTGGCCAGTTCGTCTGGCGCCCGCATGACCCAGCGCAGAGAGCGACCGTCCTCCCGAAAGGACACCACTTCCCCGACCCCGTCCACGTGTCCGGACACGATATGGCCGCCCAGGCGGCTCTCGGGGGTCAGTGATTTCTCCAGGTTGACCCTGGAGCCCTGGCTGAGTTCGCCCAACGTGGAGAAGTCCAGGGTCTCGTTGGACACATCACACCAGTAGCCGTCACCGGGCAGTTCCGTCACAGTCAGGCACACGCCGTTAGTACAGATGGAATCGCCCAGAGCAACATCTGCCAGCGGCAGCTTGCCGGTTCGGATACGCAGGCGCAGGTCGCCGCCCCGGGGCTGCAACTCCGCTACTTCACCAACTGCCTGGATGATTCCGGTAAACATAATCCGTGTTCCCTCAGGCCAAAAAAGTGCTACCCGAAAAAGCGGGCCAGCGACCCGCCCCTGGTTAGTAACTTGGCTGCAGGGTAAGACGCAGGTCGTCGCCGATTCGGCGCAAGTCCGTCATCTGCAAAGTTACCTTGTTGTCCATTGCGTCGATTGGCAGCTGCAACAGAGGGCGGGCGTTGCTGCCAAGTAGCACTGGGGCCATATACAATACAATCTCATCCGCCAGCTTCTGTTCCAGCATGCTGCCTGCCAATCGGGCCCCGCATTCTACCAGAATGTCGTTGCATTGCCGCGTCGCCAATTCCTTGACTAATGCGGCCAGATCAACCCTGCCATCAGCGCCGGGCAGGAGTAATAACTCGGCTCCGGCAGCTTCCAATGCAGCACGCTGCTCACTCTCCCGAGCATAGGCGATCACGGTGCTACCCGCCTGTTCCAGAATTCTGCTGCCGGGCGGGGTGCGCAGCGAGGAGTCCACGATTACCCGCAGCGGCTGAGCCGGGATGTTCAGGCTCTCATCGCGCACCGTCAGGGCTGGATCATCGTGAATCACCGTTTCAACACCGGTCAAAATCGCGCCACTGCGCCCGCGCCAGCGCTGTACATCGGCACGCGCCGCGGCACCAGTAATCCACTGACTGCTGCCGTCGGACATCGCCGTACGCCCGTCCAGGCTACAGGCCAATTTGACTCTCACCCGGGGCCGGCCGCTTTCCATACGCTGGTAAAAACCCGGATTGATGGCCCTGGCCTCAACTTCCAGCAAGCCTTCTACCACATCCACCCCCGCCTGCCTGAGCCGGGTAATGCCCTGGCCCGTCACCGCCGGATTGGGATCACGCATGGCCACAAACACACCAGCTACGCCCGCCTCTATCAGGGCATCTGCGCAGGGGCCGGTCTTGCCGTGGTGGCTACAGGGCTCCAGGCTGACATAAGCGGTAGCACCGCGCGCTGCACCGGTCGTTTTGCAACTCTGAAGCGCCTCGATCTCCGCGTGATTGCCGCCCGCTGGCCGGGTAAAACCTTCTCCGACAACCGCTCCGTTCCGCACCAACACACAACCAACCGTGGGGTTGGGGCGGGTGGAGTAACAACCGCGACGCGCCAGTTGCAGGGCACGCACCATCATCTGCCGATCGAGTGTGCTAATCACGGGTGCCGCGGCCTCAGTTCTCGGCAGTCTGCTCAGCTGCTTTTGCCGGTGCGGCGCGCAAACGCTCGATTTCTTCCTGGAATTCGCTCAGGTCCTGGAAGCTGCGGTACACCGAGGCGAAACGCACATAGGCGACATCGTCCAGTTCACGCAGGGCATTCATCACCATTTCACCCACCACCCGGGATTTCAGCTCCCGCTCGCCGGTGCTCCGCAGGGAATGCTTGATCTGGGTGATAGCGGCTTCAATTTGCTCCTCACCCACCGGGCGCTTTTCCAGGGCCCGCAGAATGCCGGAGCGCAGTTTCGCTTCATCGAAGGGTTCGCGACTGCCATTGTTCTTGATCAGTTTGGGCATCAGCAGTTCGGCCACCTCGTAGGTGGTGAAACGCTCCGAACAACTCAGGCACTCGCGACGGCGGCGCACCTGGTCACCATTGGCGACCAGCCGGGAATCAATGACCTTGGTATCTTCCGCGACACAGAAGGGGCAATGCATGGGCTATCTCACAACACCACGTTCAGGGTTAAGTACCTGAATGGTAACACGTTTTCTGGATTCTGCCTGCCCCTGTTCCGGTTACCCGTAAACTGGAAAGCGAGCACAGATCTCCAGTACTTTCTGCTTCACCTCGGAAATCACCTGCTCGGAGTCGCCGTTTTCAAGCGACTCCAGCACATCGCACATCCAACCCGTCAGCTGCACGGTTTCCGCTTCCTTGAACCCGCGAGTGGTGATGGCCGGGGTGCCGACCCGCAGACCGGAAGTAATGAAAGGCGAGCGTGGATCGTTGGGCACCGCGTTTTTGTTGACAGTGATGTTGGCATCACCCAGCGCGGCGTCCGCATCCTTACCAGTGTATTCCTTGCCGATCAGGTCCACCAGCATGAGGTGGTTGTCAGTGCCGCCACTGACGATGTTGATACCGCGCTCCAGAAAGGTCTGTGCCATGGCTTTGGCGTTGGCAACCACTTGCACCTGATAGGTCTTGAAATCCGGGCTCAGGGCTTCCTTGAACGATACCGCTTTGGCTGCGATCGCGTGCATCAGCGGGCCACCCTGGCCTCCAGGGAATACCGCTGAGTTGAATTTCTTTTCCAGCTCCTCGTTGGCTTTGGCGAGGATGATACCGCCGCGGGGGCCGCGCAGGGTTTTGTGGGTGGTGGAGGTCACCACATCGGCAATCGGCACCGGGTTCGGGTATAAACCCACCGCCACCAGGCCCGCCACGTGGGCTATATCCACCATCAGGTAGGCTCCCACCTGATCGGCAATATCGCGAAAGCGCTGCCAGTCCATGATGCGGGAATAGGCAGAAAAACCGGCCACGATCATCTTCGGCTGGTGCTCCCTGGCCAGGGCTTCAACCTGGTTGTAATCCACCTCGCTGGTGGCCGCATCCAGGCCGTACTGCACGGCGTTGTACATCTTGCCAGAAAAATTCGGCTTGGCACCGTGCGTCAGGTGACCACCGTCGGCCAGGCTCAGGCCCAGAACCGTGTCGTGGGGTGCGCAAAGCGCCTGATAAACAGCGGAATTGGCCTGGGAGCCGGAGTGCGGCTGCACGTTGGCGTAGTCCGCGCCAAACAACTGCTTGACCCGCGCAATCGCCAGTTCTTCAGCCTGGTCCACGTACTCGCAACCGCCGTAGTAACGCTTGCCAGGGTAACCCTCGGCGTACTTGTTGGTCATGGAACTGCCCTGGACTTCCATCACCATCGGGCTGGTGTAGTTTTCCGAGGCGATGAGCTCCAGGTGCTGTTCCTGACGCTGGTCTTCCGCTTTCAGGGCCGACCAGATTTCCGTATCGAAATCAGCGACGCTCTGCTTGCTGTCAAACATCAATAAGTACCCGCAGTAGGCTGGGAAATAAGGCGCGAATTCTACCCATTTCACCCCAGGTTATCCACAGATTTGAGGACAGCCCACTGCGGCGTCGCGTTCCGAGGTGCCTTGCGCCGTACAGCGGACCGCTACAGCCCCCTGCGCAGACATTTTTTGCTACGTCGATGATCTGATTGAGGGCTTCATCCGATTGATGGCCACAAATCACGAGGTAGCCGGACCTGTAAACCTTGGCAATCCGGAGGAATTTACAATACGCGAGCTGGCGGAAAAAGTGCTGAAGCTGACAGACTCAAACTCGACATTGATCGAGGAACCACTGCCAGAAGACGATCCCATGCAACGCCAACCCGACATCAGCATCGCCCGCACAGAATTGGGCTGGGAACCCACCATTCCCCTCGACGAGGGGCTGGCCAGAACGATCGACTATTTCCGCGAGCGCCTCGCGGCCTAATCTCGCCGAGCCCACCCAGATTTTTACCCCCCCAGAAGGCCAATGTTATCCACATTTTGCGAAATGGCCCTGCGAAATGGCCCCGCCCCCCTTCGCGAAATGTGGATAAGTTTTGGGTTTTGCGTACAATTGCCTGCCTCGGTTTGGCAATAGAATTTTAAACAATGGCTCAATACGTTTACACCATGAACCGCGTTGGCAAGGTGGTCCCGCCGCAGCGGCAAATTCTGGAAGATATCTCCCTGTCATTTTTCCCCGGCGCTAAAATTGGCGTGCTGGGTTTGAACGGCTCCGGCAAGTCCACGCTGCTGCGCATCATGGCGGGTATCGACACCGATATTATTGGCGAAGCCAGGCCGCAAGCGGGCATCAAGGTGGGGTACCTGCCGCAGGAACCGCAGCTGGATCCGGACAAGGATGTGCGCGGCAATGTGGAGGAAGGACTGCAGGAGGCCATCGACGCGCTGGCAGCCCTGGAGCAGGTGTATGCCGACTACGCCGAACCGGATGCGGATTTTGACGCCCTGGCCAAGCAGCAGGCACGGCTTGAGGACATCATACAGGCCACCGGCGCCCACAATCTGGATCATCGCCTGGAAGTGGCGGCCGATGCCCTGCGGCTGCCACCCTGGGACGCCGATGTCACCAAACTTTCCGGCGGCGAAAAACGCCGGGTGGCCCTGTGCCGCTTGTTGCTCTCAAATCCGGACATGCTGTTGTTGGATGAACCCACCAACCACCTGGACGCCGAAAGTGTGGGCTGGCTGGAGCGGTTCCTGCTGGATTTCTCCGGCACCGTGGTCGCTATTACCCACGACCGCTATTTCCTCGACAACGCCGCCGGCTGGATCCTGGAATTGGACCGGGGCCGCGGCATTCCCTACAAAGGAAATTATTCCGACTGGCTGAACGCCAAGGGACAGCGACTGGAACAGGAGGCGCGCCAGGAAGCCTCACACCAGAAAGCCATCAAAGCGGAGCTGGAATGGGTGCGCTCCAACCCCAAGGGCAGACAGGCCAAGAGTAAGGCGCGATTGCAACGCTTCGACGAGTTGCAGTCCCAGGAATTCCAGACCCGCAACGAAACCAACGAAATTTATATCCCGCCGGGACCGCGACTGGGGGATGTGGTGATTGAAGTCGACAAACTCAGCAAGAGCTTCGATGACCGCCAGTTGTTCGAGAATGTCAGCTTCAAGGTGCCCAGGGGTTCCATTGTCGGCATCATCGGCGCCAACGGCATGGGCAAATCCACCCTGTTCAAGATTCTCACCGGCGAGGAGCAACCGGATTCCGGCACGGTACGCCTGGGTGAAACGGTGCAACTGGCCTACGTGGACCAGAGCCGTGATGACCTGGACGGTTCCCGCACCGTGTGGGCGGAAATCTCCGATGAGCAAGACGTCATCCAGATTGGCAGCTACGAGGTGAACTCTCGCTCCTATGTGGGACGGTTTAATTTCAAGGGCTCGGACCAACAAAAATTTGTCAAAGACCTGTCCGGCGGTGAGCGCAACCGACTGCACCTGGCCAAGCTGTTGAAGCGGGGCGCTAACGTGTTGTTACTGGATGAGCCCACCAACGACCTGGATGTGGAAACCCTGCGCTCACTGGAAGAAGCCCTGCTGGCTTTCCCCGGCTGTGTACTGGTGATTTCCCACGACCGCTGGTTACTGGATCGAATTACCACCCATATTCTCGCCTTCGAGGATGACGGCAATGTCGTGTTCCACGAGGGCAACTTCTCTGACTACGAGGAGGCGCATCACGCGCGCCTGGGAGCCAGGGCAGATCAACCCCGGCGGGTCAAATACCGAAAGTTGAAGTGAATCCGCGGATCGGGCACCCTGTTCCGATCGCCGCGATGGTCTATAGTTGATGCATGACCGACGCACATCTGCCGGAACAGGAACGTCGCCGTTTCACCCGGGTTGTTCTGAGGGTTCCCACGGTACTGCACCAGGGTGGCATCAGTTGGGATGTGGAGCTCCTGAACATTTCCCTCAACGGCTTCGCGGTGAGCCAGCCCGGGAACTGGGATGCGGATTATTCGCACCCCTTCAATATCGCCTTGCAACTGGATGACGGCAGCCTGGAGCTGTTCGCCTATCTCATACACGTGGAACAACAAGCGCTGGGCTTCCAGATGGAAAATCTCAGCGCTGACCAGCTTGCAATGCTGGCCAAACTACTGGCCCACGACCTGGATGACAGCGTGCTCAGCGAAGAGCTCGCCCGCCTGCAGCAGCAGGAAGCCTGAACAAGTCTATTGCCTCCCTGCGCAGCAGCCTGAGGAGCGAAAAGGAAGCACCGGGATAGAGATCAAGCCAGGGGCCGGCCGTTGACGACAATTTCCAAGCTCAGTCCGACGGACTACTAGCTCACCATCCACTTAGGATAGGGAAGTTTTTTCTGCCACAGGAATTCCGGGTTGAACAGTTTGCTCAGGTACCGGCTGCCTGAATCACACAGAACGGTTACGATGCTATGACCCGGACCCAGTTCCTCCGCCAGCGCAATTGCCGCGGCGATATTGATGCCCGAGGAACCGCCAACGTCCAGACCCTCATCCTTCAACAGCGAGTAAATGTGCGGTAGCGCCTCGTCATCGCTGATCTGGCAGGCAAAGTCCACCGCGACATCCTGCAGGTTGCCGGGCAGGAAGGTCACACCTATCCCCTCGACAATGGACTCACCCTCAGCGCGCAACTCCCCGTGCTTGAAATGGTTGTAGAGGGCGGAACCCATCGGGTCGGCCAGGCCGATCTTCACATCCGGATTGTGCTCGCGCAGGGCTGCGGCCACCCCGGCCAGGGTTCCACCGGTACCCACCGAACAAATAAAACCGTCCACCTTGCCCCCGGTCTGGGCCCAGATTTCCTGCCCGGTGGTGTCGTAGTGAACCTGCTTGTTGGCCGGGTTATCAAACTGTCGCGCCCAGATAGCGCCGTTGGCCTCATCCTGCGCCCGCCCCTTGGCAATCTGCTCGGCCGTGTGAATGTAGTGCTGGGGACTCTCGTACGCCACGCTGGGTACCAGAATTAACTCGGCACCCAACATTTCCAGCTGGTTAATTTTTTCCTGGCTGGCCGCTTGCGGCATTACCACCACGGTTTCATAGCCCAGGGCGTTGGCCACCAGGGTCAGGCCTATTCCGGTATTCCCCGCCGTGCCCTCAACCACCACCCCGCCGGGTTGCAGTTGCCCACGGGCTTCCGCGTCGCGGATGATTCCCAAGGCCGTGCGATCCTTGACCGAGCCACCCGGGTTCATGAATTCCGCCTTGCCATAAATATCACAGCCGCTAAGCTCGGACGCCCGGCGCAAGTACAACAAGGGAGTATTGCCAATAATCTGCGGTAGAATTTTCCGGTCTGTCATGTGCGCCTCAACTAATTAAAAGGGGTCGAACGGTCCGCCGCTGCGGGTCATTCCATAAAAGTTATCAAAAGGGGCCGGGGCCACTCAATAAATTGTGGATAACTTTTTTACCGGGGTAACGGTTTGCGGCGGCCACTGTGGACGGGGCCGTAGTGTTTTGCCAAATAATCGATGATAACCGATTCATTGTCTCCCAGCGGCCATAAACCCTGGGTTTTCTGCATCCAACGAATCATTTCCAGCCAGCCGTCCCGATCGGCCCGATTCTGCTGAACGAGTTTCAGGGAGTGGCAGGCGGAACACTGGGCTCGTACCTGCTCGAAGCCGGTGTCCACAACCAATCCAGACGCGGGATCCAACTCCGCAAGCACCGGCGTGAGCGTCACGCCCAACAGCAGGCAGCCCACTACGGCCCTCAGCATCTCACACCACCTGCACGGCAATCCGATGGCAGGCATTATTGAGATAGCCTTTGGGATTCCAGCCCGGAATAACCATGGGTTGTGATTTTCCGGTGCTGTCCGTGGCCCTGGCCCAGACTTCATAGTAACCCTGACTCGGAAAATCCACGCTGTGCTGCCAGTGTTGCCAGGCCAGACGGTTGGCCGGTTTCTGCAGGGCGGTTGCCTGCCAGGTTTGGCCAAAATCCAGGGATACATCTACCCGGGAAACTGACAGGTCACCCGCCCATGCATGACCACGCAGCGCCAACGACTTGTTCTGCTGGTGTAACAACCCTGTCTTGGGAAAAGTGACCAAGGATTTCACCGGCATGGACTCGATGATACACATGTCTGCTTCGGCCACCTTGGTG
>JAPUKZ010000341.1 GCA_027295405.1 Gammaproteobacteria bacterium | reverse complement strand
GGCCTTCCGGGCAGCGTGCCACCCATGGGCACGCCCCGGCTATAACCGGTACGGGCAATGTCCGGATGACCGGCATCGGCACTGGTAAAGTCCCAACCACCAAAAAAACGTACAGTCATGCGCGAGCCAGTGGTGGCGTATACTTCCTTGCGTTTGATGGCATCCCATAAGGCTTCCCGGGTGTTCTGCCTGGCCCACACCGCCGCATAACCCGAGGAAGCCTGCTCCCAACCTCGCACCACTTTCTCACCCGCTTTGCCAACCAGATGCTGCCAGCGATCCGGACCGGGCTCGACCCCGCTGTGTTTGCCGAAGAAGTTGTTTTCCTGCACCGCGGACAGAGCCGTGTGTGAATCGGTAGAGCCGATCATGCCGAACTGGTAGGGATTAACCTTCAGCCGCGCCTGCAGTTCAAGCCCCAAACGCAGCGCCGAGCGGGCATATTCGTGCGGCAGCATGTCGTTGGTCTTGGGCTCGCCTTCGAAGTTTCCCGCGTCCCAGGTTTCGTAGTCGGCAAATTCGTCATCGGGAGACAGCAGCGGATGGGCTTCACCGTCCCCTTTGATTTGGGTCGCCTCGTACACCGGCTCCCAGCGCGCCCTCAGGGAGGCATACTGTGCATCAACTCTACCACCCCCGAAACGTTCAGCGCTGGGGAACATCAGCCCATTGCTGAGATTACCGTTGTGGGGAATTGCCAGCGCCCTGCCGCCGGTACTGTCCTCATAGAATTGCAAATGCTCCCACAATTGTTCCGGGCGATCACCTTGTGCACTGGAAAACGGCAGCAACCGCCCCACCCTGTCGGCACCATCCCTGAAAATCACCACCCGGTGCAGATTGCTGCCGCCGGGAGCGGAGGTCCATTCGTAGCCCAGCAGGGTAGTGAACTGCCCGGGTTTATTGTGCCGTTCGGCGCTGTCGAGAGACGCGTCCCAGATCGAGTGTTCCAGTTCCGGGCTAGCCGCCTTACCCAGCCGGCTGAACGCATCCTGGCGGCCTTTGCGACTCAGAAATTTGCGCAGAATCGAATGCACCTGCTGCGGCGAGCCGTTGAGCAACTCGTGCCAGCGCTTCACCTCAGGGTCTTGTAGCAGTTCGGGTTCACCCTGTTTCACGCGTTCCATCAAACCCAGCGATTCGGCGTGATCCGCCAGCACCACGAAATCCAGTGGTCGCGCCAGTTGTGCCCGCAATCCGCCGCTGCTGGTGACCTCTTGACCTGCGGCGAAGCGCAGCGCTTGCTCCGGCCCCAGCGTAACCCCCAGTCCAAAAGCGTCCGCAGACAGGCTGGAGTGCAAATGGGTATCACCCCAGAACAAGCGACGCGGAAATTTCTCGTCCAGGTAGGGGGAATATGACACTGCCGGTAGTGCGAAAAGCACCAACACAGTGGCTAACAGTGGGGTTGTTTTCATGGCATCAATCCTTCAATTCTCCTCAGCAAGGGTTATCCGGGTCAAGGTCGAAAGTTTCGATTAGCCAGTCGTGGTAGAGGCCACTGGACAGGAACTCCAGGTAGATCTCATGCACCAATGCAATCAGTCTACGCACGGCATAATCCATGTCGCCATCCAGGGAGCGCAGGGTCAGGGCCACCGCGCCACCGCGGTTATAGGGTTTTATTCGCACCCGCCGTGGGTCACAGCGGCGGTGCTCGGGCAGTTCGTCCGAGCGACGCAATTTGAGCCACGCCCTGAACTCGCGGTACATGGAGGAGCCGGGGTCGACCTCAGGCAGTACACAAGCAAAACGCAGTGAGCTCTGGCGCGGCTCGTAGCGCAATTCAAATACCTGGTCGCGGTGCCAGAGAATACGGTAGTCAGCACGAGCAGGCGTTTCACTGCGAGAGGAAAAGCCGCGAAACACGCCCTTCTCCGCGTAAGCCTGCAGTAAGACCCCGACCCGGGTGATGCTGTCAGTGGGCGACGGCACCGCAGCCCGGCTCTGGATTCATGGCGATACCCGGCGGATAGGCGCGGCCGGACGTAAACTCCTTGATGGCCCGGCAATTTATAAGGGAAGACACTTTCTCATTGCGCGCCAGCTTATAGGCCCGAGCCAGTGCGGCGCGGAATTCTTGCGGTGTACGCACCGATTCACCGCTGACACCCAGACCGCGGGCCATCTCATCGTAACGCAGGTTTTCCTGGAACAGGTACATATGCATGGAACGGGGCGAACGGGCTGCGTGGGGCCAAACCCCCCAGGCATTGTTGTTGTAAACGATGGTTATCGTGGGCAGACCGTACTTGGTCGCCGTATCCAGTTCGAACATGCTATAGGCAACACCCGCATCACTGGTAATACAGAGGGTGGGCGCTCCTTCGTATCCAGCCTGCGGACCCACACCGCGCTGCACCGCTGCACAGACTCCCATCATCATGGCCATATCCGGACCGATAGCACCGTACTGATAGGCAGGAACAATCATATTGCCGGGCCGGTTGGCTCGCAGGTAACGTCCGGCAAACAAACCGCTGGTCCAGCCACCCGCGCCTACGACCACCGCATTGCGGTCCTCGATGTCGTTATCGAGAAAGTGCTGGGTATCCCGCGCAATCACTGCGGGATGCAAATGGTTGGTGTCCTTGCTGTACTTCAGGCCCAGACCGTACACTTCATCCAGTTGCGCCTGGTAAGCCTTTTTCGCCGCGGCAATTTCATTGACCCAGGAGCTGCGCTTCTTGCGTCGCAATTCATCCGCCAGCATCTCCAGGAACAGGGTTTCGTCACTGACAATGCCAAGCTCCAGCGGCCAGTTGCGACCCAGCTCCTCCTGCTGCGGGTGGACACGAATCGCCTTGATGTCGGGGTTAAAGCGATACTCCCCCGGGCTGGGCATACAGTACTGCCCGACAAAGATCACCAGATCGGCACTCATCAGCGCATCCGGGGCGGTCATGACACACAGGCGGTGTTCATCGGGGAAAGCACCGCGGGTCGGGCCCGACGTCGCCACCGCCAGTTCACTTTTCTCCGCCACGCGCTTGAGGGCATCCCAGCCCTTGCGCTGGAACACGCCCTGCCCGGCGATGATAAGCGGCCGCTCGGCTTTCTGGATCATCCTGACCGTCGCAGTCACATCTGCAGGCGACGGATGGGGGCGGGATTCAGTGCGGTACCTGGACTTGTCATAGTAATCGGTGAGATCAGCCGAATCCTTGAAGCGAGCGCGGGACACCTCTGCCGGAAAGTCCAGGTGCACCGGCCCCGGTACCCCCGACTTCAGGTGTCGGAAGGCATAGGCGCCGTATTCGTGCACCCGCTTGGGATCAATCAGCCGCTTGCCGTATTTCTTCATGCCTTGCGTGGTGGGCTGCTGATAAACTGTCTGAATTTGCGCTTCCCTGTCTTCACCCGCCACCTGCATGTTGCTGGCCAGTACCAGTAGCGGTGTACGGGCCGCGTTGGCGGCGGCAATATTCATGATCATGTTGGTAAATCCGGGGCCTTCGGTACCGGAGGTCGCCGTCACTTCACCGGTAGCGCGGGAAAAACCGTCCGCCATCGCGCACATGGACCCCTCTGAGCGTCCCCCATAGGCGGGAATACCCGCCGCTGCCAGGGCATTGATAATGGTGTAATTGCCGGGGCAGCAGAACAGGCCTGCCAGGCCCTCCGCTCGGCAGAGATTGGCGAATACCTCCGCACCACTCTGGCCGCGGCCTTCAAATTTGCCCGGCCTGGGATCTTGCTCCAGTGAGGCGGTGAAATCCGTCGACAGCCTGATTGACGGAATTGTGGTTTCACCCAGATCGGCGGCATAGCTACCACTGACACTGCCTGCCGCCGCGGCTGCGCCAACCCCCAGTGCCGACGTGCGGATAAAATCCCGACGTGAGCTTAGTTGCCCGTTGTCATCACCCTGCTTTTCCTTGCGCATACTATTCTCCTTCCGCCACCGGCCAGAGGCTGTGGATAAAATTAACCAGGTTCCAGATATCCTTTTCATCCTTGATCTGGAAACTGAAGGGCGGCATGCTGACACCCGCGCCGTCGCGGATGCTGGTAAAAATCTCGCGGTCACTGCTGCCGCTGTAGTAGGCCTCCGGATCAGTGAGATCGGTGGCATCGGAAATCACATCCACCAGGGAGCGCCCGTCCTTGCCGTGACAGCTTGTGCAGTGCTGCAGATACAGCGACTTGCCACGGGCGATCGACTCCGGGGAACTCGCTACGGGTGCGCCGGCCGCCGGGGTGCCGGCCGTGGGGACGCCCGCCGCCGGGTCGCCTGCCGCCACGCTTGTCACTATCAGGGACATCAACAGGCAGACTGCCGCGTGCGGGTATTTCATGAAATCACTCCTTTTCGGGTAAAGCATAAGCCAACAAGATATTGCCGGGCATCTGCCCGAATACACCGTAACCGGAGAGCACGAACAGGCGCTTGCCCTGCAGCGCCACACCGCTCAGGTCAATCGCACCGCCGTGGCCGCTCACGCCATTAAAACCAGTATAGGCGTGATTGGTGTCCAGCAACTGCAACAGTTTTCCACTAGCGGCGTCCAGCATACGCAGCTTGCCGTCCAGCGCACCGGCGTAAACGACCCCGTTGGCAAGCAGGGTTGCAGCAGAGTGGCCGTAGTACCAGGAGCAGGCGGGCCAGGGAGAGCGCGGCTCGCCCCTGAGAGCGCGCATTTCTGCCAGGCCAATACGGGGTGCATCTGCCGGGTCTATCTGGCAACCGCGGCTGACCGGGTAGTGCCACAACATTTCCCCGCTGCTCACGGCGAGCGCATAGATGCCAGGCTTCGGCACATATCCGGGAATGGAACGCTCGGGATCGGCAACCGGTACAAACAGGCGTTCGCCGTCACTGGCCATACCCCAGTGAATGCCCCCGTTGGTCGTGCCCTGACTGAGGCGTTGGCGCCACAACAGTCTGCCCTTGTTGTCCGGATCCAGCGCGAACACCACGCCCGATTTTTGCCCTGCCAGAACCATCTCCTTGCCAGCCGGTGTACGGGTCAGAGTTATGGCACCGCCGAAATCAAAATCGGGGCCATTTTCCCGCGGACAACTGGCGCCCCCCAACAGGCAGGCACTATTCCAGGCATCTCCGGCCAGGGCCTGAAATTTCCAGCGCATCTCGCCGCTCTCCAGGTCCAGCGCGATCACCGCATCGCTGGTATCCGTTGCCGGTGAGGATACGTTTTCCCCGGTACCGATATAGGCGACATGGCGCCTGGCATCAACGGTGGGCGTCGTCCACACCGAGGCGCCAGAGGGTCCCCACATCTGAACGCCGTCCTTGTTGATATAGGTTTTTTCCGCATGGGCGGTGGTACGGTATTCCCACAGTGTTTTGCCGCTGTCCGCATCAACGGCAATCACTCCACCGTGCGAGCGGCAGCATTCGTGGCTGGGCATGCCGGCCACGGCCACTTCGTAGGAGGACATGGGCACCAACAGACGATTGTTGTGAAAAGCCAGCGAACCGGTGATGACCGAGGTGGGAAACCATTTCAGGTTACGACTCCAGT
>JAPUKZ010000340.1 GCA_027295405.1 Gammaproteobacteria bacterium | reverse complement strand
TCAGACGGGCAGCTTTCAGCTGGAGCCGTCGGGTGCTACCCGGACCTTTTCCAGCGCTTCCCGTAGCCTGCCCTCAATCGGCGCTGGGCGTTCTGATTCCCGGTCGACAAATACGTGGGTGAAGGTGCCAAAGGCGCAGGCACGTCGTTGTCCATCCAGCGGGTGGTGATGGGCAGGAACCAGCGGTAGTCGCTGTGTTGTGGGACATCTTCCGGCATGCTGTTCACTCTTCAGTAGGCGGCCTGATATATGGCCAGCGCGTCCTGCTCCAGGACTTCGCGCGGGTTGTTCACCAGCAAACGCTGCTGCAGCATGGCGTCTCGCGCCAGGTTGGGCAGGTCGGACTCCTCGATATTCATCTCGCGCAGGGTGGCGGGCAACCGCAGATCGGCTATCAAGGTCTCCAGATAGTGGATCAAGGCCTCGCTGGCCCGCTCCGGGTCGTTTCCGACCTTGCTCTGGGGCACAATCAGTTCTGCCAGCTCCGCGTACAAAGGTGCCGCAACGCGGGAATTGAATCGCAACACGTGGGGCAGAACCAGTGAATTACTGAGGCCGTGGACGATGTGATAGTGGCTTCCCAGAGGGTAGGCCAGGGCGTGCACCGCCGCCACCGGCGCGTTGGCAAAAGCCTGCCCGGCGAGGCAGGCGCCAAACAACATGGCCTGACGTGCCTGTAGCTGGTGGCCTTCATGGGTGGCGGTGCGGATATTGGCGGCCAGCAGGCACAGTGCCTCCCGTGCCAGCATATCCGAGTAGGGGTTTTTCCGGTGCGCGCTGGTGTAGGCTTCTATAGCATGTACCATGGCGTCGATGCCGGTCGCAGCCGTGACATGCGCTGGCAGGCCCAGGGTAAGTTCCGCATCCAGCACGGCCACGTCCGGCAACAGTTGAGAGGCCACAACCCCGGCCTTGGTCGTCGCACCCGTGGTGACGATGGCGACTGCTGTAACCTCGGAGCCTGTCCCCGCCGTGGTCGGAATCAGTATCAATGGCAGCCGCTGGCCCTGGGCCTGGTCTACGCCGTAAATTTGTTGCAGCGGTTCGCCGGAGCAGGCCAGCAGTGCCACCAGTTTGGCGGTATCCATGGAACTGCCGCCGCCAAAGCCGATGATGCCGTCCACCTTGGCCTGCAAGGCCTGTGCCAGCGCTGCCTCCACGATCGCCTCGGGTGGGTCCGCCACCACATCGGTATAGCAACAGTAGGGGACTTGCGACTGTGCCAGCGCGGTTTCCAGTTGTTGCAACAGACCAATTTGCACGATACCCGCATCGGTGACAACCAGCGGGTGACTGATATTCTAGCTGCGGCAGATGTCGCCCAGGCGTTTGACCGCGCCCGGTTCAATGATGATGGAGCGACTGGTATTAAAGCTGAAAGGTTTCATAGGCGATTGGGTAGTGTACCTCGTCACTCATATTGTAACATTCAGCGATGGCGTGACGCCTTCCGTCACCACCCGGGTACGGAATTGACCCGGCGTGCGTTTTGTCACACGCCGGGAAAAGATCAAGCTGACCTGACTGGGGCGACCCAGATCCAGATTCTCCCGGATCACCTCCTCAAAGAAATAACGACCCGACAGCGGTCGGTCAAACACCTGGGTACGCGCAAACTCCGCTTGCAGGATCGAAAGCTCATAGCGGAAACCCGCCTGTCGGTCCCTCGCGGCAAACGGGTGGGGTAAACGGGCAAACCATTTGCGCACCACACGCTCGATCTTCTTCTCAGTCAGCCCGTCTGCCAGTTTTTGTACCAAATGCGGTTGATCCGTGGACAGGATACCGTTGTCGAGCGCCTCGTAGGCAATCCCTCGCTGGTCCAGTTGTCGCTTCAGATACTCGTGCCCATTCAGGCAAATCCGCGCCGTATACGGAAAAAAGTAGCTCGAGAACTTGATAAACAGCGGGCCAAAATCCGCATCCACCAGATAAAAGTAGTACTGGTTGCACATCACCGAGGAGCGACTGAGCCAGGGATACGCCGTGCCGGTCTCCGCATTGTGCTTCTTCTCCATCCGGAAGGTGGAGAATTTCTCCTGCGCCACGCCAATGTAGAATACCCCCTCGTCCTTCTGAAAGTCCCGTAACCGCGCCCGGGTAATCTCGTCCTTGCGTACCCCCTTGCTGAAGCGTTTGAACTCCAGCCCCTGCTCCCGGGCAAACAGATGGATGCGTTTGACGAAATCCGCCGTCATCGGCGCCATCAGCACGGGAAACACCACCTGGGCCCCGCGGTGCTTTTTGAAAAAGTAGAACACACCACCGCCAGTCTGGAGCATCGGCTGGTAGGCATTGAGATAGAGGCGGTCAATGCAATCGAGTTCCAGGGTGACGTGATCTTGCAACAAACGGCTGGCTGTTTGCGTTATCATGGGCACTGGCTCCGGTTGCCATTCGGCGCAAGCCTTTCCGCCGCCTTGAGCGGCAATGACAGAAGTGTAGATCACTTCTGAGGTCAACCGGAGCCTCTTGCACGTCTTGTCGGTCTGAGGCGGAGCCTCGCTAGTTATACTGAATCATGGTGGTGCTGATTTTAAGGAGTAATGCGGGAAATGCCTACCGCTACCGCTGAGTACGGTGACTGGATTGGCAAGCAACGGCGCAGTCGACAGATGCTTGACCCCTGGCCGGTACAGGCCCTGTCGGCGTTACTGGATCTACCGGTGCCGGCCCCGGGCCAGTCACTGCCGGGCTTGTGGCATTGGCTGTACTTTCTGGAGACGGCAGCGCGCAGCCGTATCGGTGCTGACGGACATCCCTGCAAGGGCGAATTTATGCCGCCGGTTCCAAATCCCCGGCGCATGTTCGCTGGCGCCCGAACCCACTACCACCAGGCCCTGCAGATCGGGGCACCCACCGATTTGTCCGAAACTGTGCTCGCGATCGAGGACAAACCGGGCAAGTTCGGAACCATGAGCATAGTCAGCGTTGGCTATGAGTATCGCCAGGAGGGCGCTCTCTGCGTCGCTGAGGAGCGTGATTTCATCTACTTGCCGGCGGCTACTGCCCGGGCCGCCCCGATCAAACTCAGTGATGAACTACTCGCGATTGCCGCTACCCCCTGGTCCCTGGATATCGTTACTGATCCGGTACTCTTGATGCGTTTCTCCGCCTTGACCTTCAATAGTCATCGCATTCATTACGATGCTGATTACGCACGCGAACAAGAGGGTTACCCGGCGCTGGTGGTGCACGGCCCACTCTCTGCGATCCTGTTGTCGGAATTGTGTCGCCTGCACGGTAATGCTGAGCTGGCCAGTTTTTCCTTTCGCGCGATGAATCCCGTATTTGTCGGCCAAACCCTGCGCCTGCGGGGCGAGCCGGATGGTCGAGGCGGGGCCGCATTGAACGTTTATACTCCGGCGGGAAAACCGGCAGTAACAGCCTCTGCCAGCTTCAGGTAAGCGCGGGCATTCCGTTTGCCTGGCTGTTGCGCGATACTGTCGGCCCAAAGATAATGCGGATTGACTCAACCCACATGAGCGCCAGCCGAAAAGTTTTTCTCTTGATATTGCTGCTGTGTGTCGCCATGACGGCAACCGCGTTGACTATGGAACACGTGATGGGCCTACAGCCCTGCTACCTGTGCATTACCCAGCGAGTATTTATTCTGCTGGTGGCAGCGCTGGCGCTGCTGGCGGTGGTGCACGACCCAGGGGGCGGCGGTCACAGGGTTTACTCAGGTCTGGTAGGTGCCGCGGCGCTGGGGGGCAGTTTTTTTTCCGGCAAACAGCTGTGGCTGCAGAGCCTGCCGGAAGACCAGGTCCCGGCCTGCGGGCCGCCCGCTGATTACCTGTTTGAGGTGCTGGATTTCAGTGAGGCGCTGTCCATGTTGTTGCAGGGTGACGGCAACTGTGCCGAAGTACAGTGGACACTGTTGGGAATATCCATACCCGGCTGGACTCTGCTGGGCTTCGTTGTGTTGGTCATCATGGCGCTGGCCCTGTGGTTGGACAAGCTGCCGCCGGGGCTGCGGAATTAATGGGCAGGCTGCGAATGGTGCGCATCAGCCGTAGTTTTCGCGGTTGAATGGTGCGCCCCGTGCGGCATTTGCAGGGCGACGAATATTGTCCACAGGCCGAAGCCGACCAGCATGATTGCACGACAATGAAAATTTCCAGCCTTGGCTATGTCGGTATCGAGACCACCGAACTCTCTCGTTGGCGGCACTTTGCCACCGACTGATGGTAGCGCCGAATACGCCAGCCGCTACGGATCTGTTCCAGAAGATGGATTAGTATCCTTATCGATTCAGGATTTTCGCCGGTCCTCGGGATCGATTCGCCTATGCCGGATGGGAGTTGGCGACCGCGGAAGAATTTGCAGCGGCCAAAGTCGAATGGGGGTCTACGGGTGTTGACTACCAGCGCGCTGATCCTGAGACGATCGCGCAGCGGCGGCTACGAGATCTGATTTATCTGCAAGATCCTGCCGGGGATCGCGTGGAGCTGGACTGGAAAAACTACACGCCGACAGCGAGTGCCACCCCCCAGTATCTGGGGCCACGACTGGAATCTGTAATCTGCGCCAGAGATCGGTATGCAGGTCTAAACCGGCCGTCATCGTGCCCTTGCCCCGGTTGACGCTATGCGCCGTGGAACCCAGAATGGCGGATTGCTTTTTTTTGACGCCACTTTTTTGACGCCACTTTTTTTTTACCACAAGGGAGATCACGAGCATGAACGTGCGCAGTTTGGGGTATGTCTGGATAGAGTCAACCGATCCGCAACAATGGCTGGATTACGGCACGCAGGTATTGGGTTTGATGGTCGCTCCCGGTATGCCTGATGACGGGGTTGTGTATCTCAAGATGGATGAGCGCCCGTTCCGCTTTGCGATA